>CANQDB010000140.1 GCA_947591175.1 uncultured Bacilli bacterium | reverse complement strand
AAGACATCAAAGTTTTAAAAGAAATCGTCGATGATTTACTAAATCGTTTAGGTAATGGTTTTATCTTTATTGCTAATAAAAATGAAGAAAACATTAACTTTATCGCTCGCAGTAACATCTCCTTAAGTGCCGGTGAAATCGTTAAAATGGCAAGTCTTAAATCTAATGGTAATGGGGGAGGTAGTCCGACATTTGCCCAAGGTGCAGGAAAGACTGCTCGTTATCTAGATGAAATATTTGCAGAAATTAAACAACAAATAAAGTAGTAAAGAAGGTGAAAGAATGGAGTCACTTTACCTCTTAGTTAACGAAAATAGTTATTTTCAAGAAAAGAAAATCAAAGAGTTGAAAGAGAAGAATCCAACCTACGAAGTAATTAGGTATGACTTAAAGGAAATACCTTTATCCAAAGTTATCGAAGACTTAGATACCGTAGGTTTCTTTTCGTCGCACAAGATGGTAATAGTCGATAATCCCTTCTTTTTAACATCCGAAGGAAGTAAGGAAGAAAAAATCGACCTTACTTTTTTTGAAAAATATATTGCTAATCCAAATCCTGATAATACCCTAATACTTTGTTGCAGCAAATTAGATGAACGTAAAAAAATCGTTAAACAGCTAAAGAAGGTTGCCACTTGTCTGACACTTGAAGTAAGTCCTGAAACGATTATTAAGGATAATCTCGAAGACTATCAGATGGATTTTCAAACAAAGAATCTCCTAATCGAAAAGTGTGGCTCTAACTATGAACGCTTAGAACAAGAATTAACAAAGTTAAAACTGTATACTTACGACACTAAAAAGATAACCAAAGAAGATGTCGACTTAGTTGTCGTCAAAGAAGAAGATGAAAACATTTTTGATTTGATCGATGCTATCGTCACCAAAAAGAAAGATGTAGCCTATACGATTTATCAAACTTTGCTAGAGCATAGTGAAGAGCCTATTAAAATCTTAATTCAAGTAGCCAACCAATTTAGGCTTATTTACCAAGCCAAAGTTTTAAACCAAGAACATCAACAAGAACAAGAGATTGCTTCTTTCTTAAAAGTTCATCCCTATCGTATTAAGTTAGCCCTTCAAAAAGGACACAATTACTCGCAAGAAGAACTTCTAAAAATATTGTTGCAATTATCTTATATCGATGAAAGTTTAAAAAATGGTACGACTTTTCAAAATACAGGTTTCGAATTCTTTCTTTTAAACCTATAAAATTATGCTTCATAGCATCTTGTCAAAAAGCAATTTTTATGATATTATGTATTTGTCAAGGAAACTTGAATACAATAAAAAAGGAACATTCAATATTTCCTTGTTGAGTGTTGCCAATATTACATTAGGTATCACCTAACTCAAAGTTGATTGATTAGGTGATTCTTTTATTCTAGAACTACAAAAAGTAATGCTATAAGTAAAAGGATAATGATGATCAAAGACAGAATTAGAAAATCCTTCTTGCTCATATCATCGCCTCCCTTCTTTTAAGAAGTTTGGCAACCACCCAACTATTAAATGTTCCTAATAAAATTATATCAAACATTCGTTTTTAAAAGCAATGATTTTATTTAATTTTTTTTAAATATTTAATCCCTAAAAATACAGGCTTCAAGCCTTTTTTTAAACCACAAATATAGTGTGGCATCTTGTCAAAAAGCCATTTTTATGATACCATATATTTGTCAAGGAAACTTGAACACAATAAAAAAGGAATATTCAATATTTCTGCGTTGAGTGTTGCCAATGTTTTTTTGGTTTCACCTAATTCAACGTTGAGTTAGGTGAATTTCTTTTCATATTAAAACTATAAATAGCAATAATACTAGTAGGAATATAATAATGATTAAAGAAAGAATTAAAAGATCCTTCTTACTGCTATTTCTATGTTCATTTAAGAAGAGCACAGTCAATTTCGTGGTTAATGAATGTTCTTTTTTTGAGTCTTTTTAAAACCTAAAAATTTTTATACACCTTCCTCTATGGAAGGTGTTATAATATAGTCAAAAAAAGAGGGAAGTGGAATCATGACAGTTGGCATCTATACTTTAGGTTGCAAAGTTAATTTATATGAAAGCCAGTATATCCGTAGTCTTTTAGAAGAACATGGCTATACGATTTCATCTTTTGACGATGTGTGCGATATCTATATCATTAACACTTGTACTGTCACTAACCAAAGTGATTCCAAAGATAAAAAGATTATTCGCCAAGCGATAAGACGCAATCCTAATGCTTGTGTCGTCGTTATGGGTTGTTTTATCGAAGCCAATCAAGATTTAACTATTCCTGGTGTCGATATCTATATCGGTACAAAAGATAAAAGTAAAATAATCGAGTCTTTAGCCGAATGGCAAAAAAACCGAAACACTTTAAGAAAAACTTATAAAGGAAGAAGTATTCCTTTCGAAGATATGGAATTAAAGAAGTTCGAAGGAAGAACAAGAGCTTTCGTTAAAATTCAAGATGGATGTGACAATTTCTGTAGTTACTGTATCATTCCTTTTGTTCGTGGTAAATGCCGGAGTAAAGA
>CANQDB010000139.1 GCA_947591175.1 uncultured Bacilli bacterium | reverse complement strand
CAAATTAATTAGAAAACAGTAATAATACTTTCCCCTTATACAATCTTTTCGCCATAAATTAGGTACAATAATTTTATGGCACATCTTTTCGTATACTCAAGATGTGCCATAAAATGCTTTACATTATATAATGAATTATTATTTTTTAAGTAGTAATTTTGTTTGCACAAAACTTATCTTTATGGTAGTATATACAACAAATTCAAGGGGAAATACTAGTATGGAAGAAATAGAGTTAAAAGAAATAAATTTATCTGCTCTTCAAAAATTACAAAGCCAAGGAACAACAAGTACAATTTATACTGATGGAGATATGTGTTATAAGTTTTTAGATGGTCTTTATCCTTATGAAAAAAGAGATTTATATAGAAAATTTTTGGCTATGGATGGGATACAAATTAATGATGTTTTATTACCGCAAAAGTTGATTATCGAAGATGGTGAATTAAAAGGTTACACTATGGAATACTTTGCAAATTCGATGCCATTATCAGATAAATTCTTAACAAGGTATTTTAATTGTAAAGATTTATTTATCTATGTAGAAAGAGCAAGTAAAATACTTAGAACTATCCATAGTAATGGAATTGTTTGTCAAGATTTGAGTTTTGAGAATATTTTAGTAGATGACAAAGGTAATGTTAAGTTTTGCGATATGGATAGTTGTACTTATAGAGATTATAATTCCCCATTTTTTTCTATTCTATTTAAACAGTTTTTAATTGATTATAGAGGTTCTTGGATATATGAAAAGGAAGATGTAGATAAGGTATCAATGATTTTATCTTTTTATCTTACAATGTATGGAGAGCCGTTACAAATAATAACTAAAAAGCAATATCACACTTTATCTGATCATATACAGACATTAGAGAACTTGCGAAATACTGCTAATATGTTGGTTGATAAGAGTTCTCCTATAAAAGATATACCATATTTGGATGAAGTAATTGATTTAAAAGACGATTATGAAATAGATAGAGAAAAGATTTTATCTATACACCCAAGAATATTTACAAAATTTAAATAGGTTGTTAGTGCTTTGCTATGGAGAATTTTTATGCTATAGTTAATTTAGAAAAAGGAGATTTGGTCTTATGCAAATTAAAGTAAGAGTTTTGAATAGTTGGGCTGTGGATAGTAAAATGAAATGTGTTAAAGACAAACCTAAAGAAGAATCCAAAGTATTAACTAGTTCGTATCTTCGAGATTTAAATCGTGATGTTACTTCTCGAATAAGACAAGGTGAAAATGTTAATAAAGAAGCTTATCTTGTGAGACAATTGCCTTTAAAGTAAGAGTAATCTTGTTGTTTATTTATTATAAAATTGATATACTAAAACAGATGAAAGGGAGAAAGAAATATGAAGTTTTTAAAAGGTCTTGCTTTAGCACTGTTAGTTATTGTTTTGTTTGTAAGTACATCAGGAATTCTGGTTTTGTATCCTGTTAAAAATATTTTTGATAAGGATAATATTCAAAATACAATTAGTAATTTTGAAATAGAGGAAATGATTGAACAAAGTCCTGATTTTAAAGAAGCGGTGAATGAACTCTTCGAGCCTATTTTTGATCAGGCTAGGGAACTTGGAATTAAAGATGAAGTTGTATTAAAGATTATCGATTCGAAAGAAGTTAAAAATTTTGTTGGTAACATTACTTGTAACATTGTCGATTACTATTTAACGGGTAATAACCAAAAGATTATCAATATCGATAATATTGAATCTTTGGTCGGTCAAGTAATGGACGATATTGATGAAAGTGGTTTTTACCAATTTAAAACAGAAGAAAGAGATGAAATTTTACAGGCTGTTAGGGAACAAGCTACGGAATATGAGGATTTGATTCCCGATACTGATGTTTTGGACGAAGGTTTAGAACCTGAACAACAAGATACTTTACAAACTGTTCGTTTCATTATGGGCTCAGAATTAATTACCTACTTATTTTTAGGAGCTATCGTTTCTTTTTTAGCAATTGTTGCTATTAAATGGAAGGAACTTCGCTGGATGAAATATAGTTCCATAACTTGGATTGTCAATAGTTCTCTTGCTTTCCTTGGAACTCTTCTATTATCGATGATAATTCATTGGGTTAATGTCGATTCTTATATCTTAGCTATGATAGATAATGTATTTAAGTTAAGTTATACTTTATCAATAAGTCTTTTAGTAGTATCGATTATTATGTTAGTAGTTTATAATGTTCTTGCTAATAAACGTAAGGCTCGTGAGGTTGTTAAAGTAGAAGTTCAAGGTTAAAGTAAAATAAAACAGTTCACGTTTTGTATGAACTGTTTTTTTATGTAATTTTTTTTCAAATATGGTGAAAAGAAAAAACTTTTTGCGAGTCCTTTATATTGATATTTAAAAAGTTTAACTTTTGTCATATTGCATAAAAAATCTAGTATCAGTAGTTTCTTTTATTTTAAATCCTAATTTTTTATATAAATTTACGCTGTGTACTAGATTGTAGGGGATGAATAATTATAGTCCTTATAAACCTTTGTAAAATCAATGCCAGAAGAATTTT
>CANQDB010000138.1 GCA_947591175.1 uncultured Bacilli bacterium | reverse complement strand
ATCGCTTGAGCAATAGCCTTAGTAGCATCATCTACATAGTTAACTGTAATACTTGTACCTTCTATAGTAGCAGTATCATAAAACATATGATCATAATAAGTTACATTTCCACGTATCGTGACTGTTGTACTTAATTGACTACAACCTCTAAACATACCTGCCATATATGATACATTCGATGTGTCCCAATTACTTAAATCTAATGACTGTAGTTGAGTACAATCTGAGAACATATAAAGCATATTCTCTACACTTGATGTATCCCAACCACTTAAATTTAATTCAGTTAAACTGCTACAGTTTTGGAACATACTAGACATATCCGTTACACTTGATGTATCCCAATCACTTAAATCTAATTTTGTTAATTCGCTACACATTATGAACATATAAAACATATTTGTTACATTTGACGTGTCCCAACTACTTAATTCTAGTTCTTTTAATTGACTACAGTTATAGAACATATCAGACATATCAGTTACGCTCGATGTAATCCAGTTATTTAAGTCTAAACTAGTTAAATTGCTACAATTCCAGAACATTAAAGACATATCGGTTACATTTGAAGTATCCCAATTCTCTATGAAACTTAAATCTGTTAATTGGTTACAAGAAGCGAACATTTGAGACGTATCAGTTACACTTGATATATTCCAGTCTGTTATTCCGGTTATATTTGTTAATGAGTTACCATCCTCTATTTCACGCCACCCAAACATATTAGACATATTTTCTATCAAACATGAATTATAATTTGTAAAATCAATTGATTTTAAATTTGTAAAGAGACCGAAAACAAAACTTGAATCTTGATTACCATATGTTTCCCCATTTGAGGCTATCAATACGTTATTGCATTGATTAGATTCACTGTCTCCAAAATAATCTTCACATACCTCTCCTTCAGTTTCACTTGGTATTAAATATGCCATAACACTTTTATCTTGTTTTTCAGATATATCCCATTCATCAGTTGCATTTTTAGGTTTTTCTATTTTATTGGCAAAACTTATTTCACTTATAGAAAATGCTTTATCTATGTTGTGAAAATCAGTTCCTGGGAAAGGATCATCATAATTTTCTTTATCAAAAGTCCAACTTTGCATTACTCCTACTGGTGTTGGTGCGGGAAGGTCTTCGTTTGAAGCATAGACGTTTACTCTTACTGTAAAACTTTTTCCGCCATATATCCATTCTCCTTTGGCATTAACTCCTTCGGCACTTTCATCTAGCCACATACGATATCTAAATACCTTAGAGTATTCTTCTCCATTTGTATCCTTGATTGTTTCTTGATATAATGATTTTCCTTGTTGTCCATCCTCTAATACTGGTACATGACTATTCCATAAGAATTGATATTGCGTTACTCCATTCTCTTTTGTCCATTTATTATCCCAAGTTAGTGTTACTAAAGTTTCGGCACTGTTTTCTCCCTTTTTACCAGTGGTAGTTAAATAAGTATCTATTACTTTCTCTGGTAAAGTAGAACTTTCATCTTTAGTTAAATAAATCTCATAGTTGATATCCGCTCCTTGAGTCTTAGCTCTTACTTCAAACTCAAACATTCCTTGTCCATCTTGTATTTTACCTTTGTCATCGCTTACTGGGAATGCATTACCAATTGATATTTTATTACTATCTTCTTCATTTGATAATTCATCGTAGACAAAGTATAAAGATCCTGTTGTTAAGATATGTTCTTCTACTCCTTGTCTAGAATAAGTAAAGAAAGCATATGTTCCACCTATTGTTAAGAGAACTAAACCTAATACTAAAACTAGTATCAATACTTTCTTTTTTTGATTATTTTTTTCATCCATCCAAAAATCAACTCCCTCTAGTATATATACATTATAAATCAAACATACCCCCCCCCAGTCAAGCAAATTGACAAAAAAACCTGTCAAATTGACAAGTGCAAAATTAATTTCTAATTTTTCTTTCAATAACTTCGATAGCCTCAGCAATGGTCAATGAAAAGTCATTATAATTAGTAGTGATCCAATTAACATCAAATTGATGTTTAAAGAAGGTGTATTGTCTCTTGGCATAATGCCTTGAATTCTTCTTTATTAAATCTATTGCTTCTTCCTTAGTAATCTTACCATCGAAGTAATCGTATAACTCTTTGTAACCTATTCCAGTTGCGAGTGCCTTACTCCTGATACCTTTCCGATAAAAAGAACGCACCTCTTCTTCTAAGCCCTCTTTAAACATAACATCTACTCTTTTATCAATTTTATCATAGAGAAATTTTCTATCAGTTGTTAACCCAATAGTAATAAAAGAGTAAAGTGGTTCATCTTTCTTTTGATTATGACTACTTCCATTTATAATCTTGATATAAGCTCTTTCTAATCTCTTTCTATTGTTTGGATGAATATTTGCATCCTTATCATGCTCCATCACAAAAGAATATAATTCTTCATCCGATAAATCGCAGTCGACCTTTTCTTCCTCTTGAAATTCATAATTATATAGAGCCGCTTTAATATAAAGACCTGTTCCTCCAACAATAATTGGAACGTGTCCC
>CANQDB010000137.1 GCA_947591175.1 uncultured Bacilli bacterium | reverse complement strand
CTTAACGTCATCCACGCCCGGTCCATCGTTTACCGTAAGGTTCGTAAAGCGTTCGTCGTACTCTGCTTTCTGTTGATTGACAGCGTGTTGAATAAGTCGTTCGATTTCTTCATCAGAGACATAGGCGCCTTGTACTCTTTGCGGACTATTTTCACCCATCGGTAAGAAAAGCATATCGCCTCGACCTAAAAGTTTTTCAGCTCCAACTTGATCCAAGATAGTTCTCGAATCGATTCCACTACTGACGGCAAAAGAGATACGTGAGGGAATATTGGCTTTAACGACACCTGTGATAACATCCGTACTCGGTCTTTGGGTAGCCACGATTAAATGGATTCCTGCCGCTCTTGCTAACTGCGTAATACGCATAATAGAGTCTTCGACTTCTTTACTCGCAACCATCATCAAATCGGCTAACTCGTCGATAATAACGACAATATAATACATGTGCTTTAATTGATCATCTTTACTCCGCGTACTGTTTTGTTTATCAATCCATTCGTTGTAACCCGTGATGTTTTTAACACCTTTATCGGCAAACTCGTTGTAACGATTATCCATTTCGACAACCATTTTTTGAAGAGCGACGCTTGCTTTCTTAGGATCAGTCACGACTGGCATCAATAAATGTGGAATACCATTGTAGTTACCTAATTCAACTTTTTTAGGGTCGACCAACACTAGTTTTACTTCATCAGGCTTAGCCCTTAATAAGATAGAGGTAATTATACAGTTGATGCAAACAGATTTACCACTTCCAGTAGAACCTGCTACTAAAAGGTGCGGCGTCTTATCTATTTCACAAAATACTGGTTTACCTTGAATATTTTTGCCTAAAGCAACTAATAACTTGTTTTTCTCTTTGCCAGCAGGAACATTTTCGATGATCTCCCGCATACTAACCATACTGATATTATCGTTTGGAAGTTCGATTCCAACTGTCGATTTACCTGGAATCGGGGCTTCGATTCGAACATCCTTTTTGGCTAGGGCTAACGAAATTTCCCGGTTAATTCCAAGTAACTTATTTACTTTAGTTCCTGAATGTAATTCCAATTCATACTGCGTTACGGCAGGACCTTCTGTAACGGCTACTACCTTACCGATAATACCGAAGTCTTTAAGGACTGTTTCCAAACGAATAATATTTTTCTCGACTACCTCTTGATTATTCTTCTTACCTTTCTTCGCCGGAAGTAAAAGACTAATCGGCGGAAGTTTATACGTGTGATGCGGTTTAGGAGCACTTACTTCTGTAGTTTCTTCAGGATGTACTACTTCAGGCTCTTCGACTTCGACAACTGGTAACTCTTCTTTATCTATTTTATAAAGTGAATTTAATTCGTCGATTGATGAAATCATATAATTTTTCTTTTCCTCTAGAGCCTTAGTAGCATTTGGTACTTCATCATTACTAGTTTCGTCATCATCTTGATTAGACTCTTTCTTCTTATTAGATGGTTTCAATTTCATAATCCAATCTTTGCCATAATCTAACATTGAAAAACCTGTCGTTAAGAAAACACCAACTAAAATGATGACGATCGAAACTAAATAGGCTCCGGTGACTGCAAAAAGTTTCGTAAACAAAATACTAAAGACGGCTCCAATGATACCGCTTCCTATCAATGTAATAGGGCTACCATTGGCAATTCTGTTAAAGTTCGCCATCAAGTTATTGACTGTTTCCTTAATGACAACCATAACATCTCCACTATTTTCAGTTACATAATTAATGTGAGCCAAAACGATAAAACCTAAGGCTACACAATAAAGTCCTACTAACTTACCACTAAAGAAGTTAGGCCACTCTTTTTTCCAAACTAAATAACAACCGAGAATAAATAAGGCCAACAATAAAATTTGATACCCCGTACCAATTAAAAACATGGCAAAAGAAGCAGTAATCTCTCCCACAAAACCAAATGGCCGAGGAACGATACTTAAGATAGCCAAAATAATGAAGACAATACCCGTAAGTTCCTCGACATGCTCAAACTTCTTCGTATTTTCTTCTTTTCTTTTCTTTCTTTTTGCCACAAGAACCACCTCGATTTTATAAATTAATTATACCACAAACCCACAAAAAGAAAAAAGAGTTCTTTACACTCTTTTAGTAATTTCTATTCTTTAAGAAATCAGGAATTTCGAACTCTCCATCATCGTCATCATCATCATCATCATCAAATAAATTAGGTGTTGGTGTTTGACGTGGTGGCAAATTATCTATCTTCTTATCGGCAATAGGTGGAACCGTACTACGTCTCGTATTTTGAATATTATTATATAGAGGTTCTTTAGGTTGCCCTTTATCGAATCCTGTCGCAATTACCGTAACGATTACTTCATCAGTCAAGTTTTCATTGATAACCGAACCAAATATCGTATTGATATCGGTATTAGCAGCGGCTCTTACGACCTCTGCGGCTTGCTCGGCTTCGAAAAGTGTCAAGTTAACGCCACCTGTAATATTGATGATAGCATCAGTTGCACCCGTAATAGAAGTCTCTAGTAACGGAGAAGATACTGCTTGTTGAGCAGCTTCGATAGCTCTA
>CANQDB010000136.1 GCA_947591175.1 uncultured Bacilli bacterium | reverse complement strand
GAGATATCATATTTACCTTTGTATTTTTCTTTTTCATTTATTGCTTCATAAAAAGCAACAAAATTAAAATCATAAAAATCAGTTAGATATAGATTTTCTAATTCTTCGATAATATCTATGGTTATTTTATTATGAGGAATATTCCCACGATTCTTATGAGCAAATCCTGCTTCACCAAATTGATAATACTTCTTTTTCAATCTATCTATTTGCTTCAATGATAAATTTAGTTCAAAACTAGACTCTTTCCTTGTGATATTTCCTAATACAAGTTGCTCTATTATTTCATACTTATGTCTTTCTTTTTCATTAAGTTCCATTTTTCTACACCTCCTTTTTTTCATCAAAAGATGAGAAAGTTATTTTATCATAATAGGGACATTTTCGCTTAAAATTACACAAAAAAACATCTCTTTTTTTATTAGAGACATTTTTGCTTAAAATTCTTTTTTTAATTAGAGACATTTTCGAAAAAAAGTCACATTACTTCTTTTAAAATCCAAGAAACGTTTGACAAATAAGGATATTTTTGCTATTATAGGAGTCCAACGGAAAGGGTGTATCAATGTGAAAAAAATAACACTTGGTTTACTTACAAACGAACAAGTAAACAATTTAGAAGTATTTAAAAATAGAGATGTTAAACTTTATCTTACTGATTATGCTATTCTAACGGGTGCTCATCACCATGTTTTAGGTGAAGAAGATGATTTACTTCATCGAACAGGTAGTTATTGGCTACAAGACATGGATAAGTCTTGTTTAGTTAGCACGATCAACTATTTAGGTTACGCAAACAGTGCTTGTAGTGACGACCGTTATCTAGCAATTAGACCTGTTATTTTACCAAGTGAAGAAACTCTTAAACTAATAGAGCATAAAAAGTTAAATGAAAATGGTATTTATGAAGTTGCTTTTGGAGAATATCCACAGAAAACTGTGGATAATTATAAAGTGACAACTTTAGAAAGAATGCTTAAAACTGGCAGAATGAGAGAAACTGGTAAAACCTATACTTTCGATGGACATACTTATGATGATGCTTCGATGGGATTTAGTCCTATTTCTTTAAAAGAGTACATGTACGATAATAAAAAATATGTAAGAATGGATATGATTCCTTATTTTGATGATAGGTACTTTTCTTTATCGAATGAACAATTCTATCGTCGGAGCGGTTATACTTGGTTAGAAGTTACTCCTCTTAAATGGTTAGTTGATGAAAAGACAGGTTTACTTATTTCTAAATATGGATTAGTATCAGGTGTTTGCTTTCATAAACCTAACGAAATGGTTCCTTTTGAGAAAACAGGAATGTATCATTATTTAAATACTTATATGGTTAAAGAACTAGAAAGCAGTACAAGTTATCGTCGTCAACCTGTTATACCTGAACATAAAGATGTTATCGAAAGTCTTACGACAATTGAAAATAAGCTTGGTAAGTTAGATCCAAATGGTATTTATTTTACGGAAGAATTAGCGATTTTGAGAAATTATCTTACCGAGACAATTGGAGATTTAAAGGTAAATGGCTATACACCTAAAGTAAAGGTGAAATAATGGAGTTAAGAGTACCTACTTTTTATGAAGTAAATACTATTTTAGAAAAAGATAAACGTATCGGAGAGTGTACAGACTTAGCTGTATTAACTGGAGCTGTACTTAGATATTATTATCCTGATAAAGATGAAACTTTAAAGCAGCCTTCTTCTTTTCCTTATCTTATGTATGGTTCTTACTTCTTAGATAGAAAGGAAGTCCTTGCTTATGATAATACTGTTTTGAATATTGAAGATTTGACTAGGTCGTATGCAATTAGGCCAATTCTTTGTTTAGATGAAGCTGAGTTTCAAAGATTTTTTGTGGAACATTTAAAAGATTCTCCAGAAACTGTACTTTATGGAAGTTATCCTCAAACAGTTGCACCAATTTCTTCCCAAGAACTTTTAGAGTCACTTTATCAAAAAGATGCCCTTGAAAAGACCAAACGTACTTATACTTTTGATGGCTGCCAAGTTAATGATTATTTATCTTTTTATAAACCTGTTTTTTATCCAGAATATAAATACGGTGATAGTTCTTACATTAGAGTACATGCTAATATGGATGATTTTGGCAATTATTTATCAGATGGAACGTATTATAAAAATGGTTCTAATGTTTGGGTTAAAGTAGAACCTGTCTCTTGGCTAGTTGATTATGAACATAATAAGTTACTTTCGAGTAAGTGTTTAGTATCTGGTCTTGCTTGGGTAAATAGAACTCCTTATCTTGAAGGTAGTATTCGCGACGGAATGGGTGATCTCCTTGCTATATCGGATGTTTGTGTTTCTAAATATGTTTCGGATGTGTTGTTTTATGATTTAGGACTTACTTCTCCTTATCATTTTGCTAATAAAGATTTAACAAGTGATATGACTTACGTGATGGAAAGGTTAAAACAACTTCGCTTTTCTCATCCTGAAATCACTGGAGAAATTGATCCTATCTTAGAACGGGTAGTTTCGATTGATTCCCAAGTAAATGGGGCAAAGACATTAAAAAAAGGGTGACTTCTCAAAGTAAACGCAACTCATAATTCCTTTATTTAAAAGACAAAAGTAAAAGCAACTAAAAAATCGGTT
>CANQDB010000135.1 GCA_947591175.1 uncultured Bacilli bacterium | reverse complement strand
AACCGATTTTTTAGTTGCTTTTACTTTTGTCTTTTAAATAAAGGAATTATGAGTTGCGTTTACTTTGAGAAGTCACCGAAATTAAGAATAGTATTTTTTTCTCAAACACATTTTTATTTATTATTGATTATGGTACAAGAACAATTCTCGAAGAATAATAAGTCCAACCATTTCCATAAGGATTTAAAGAATTAAAAACACCTGCGTATGATGGAGTATCAAAATATTGACCACGAGCAAGCCATGAATGAGACAAAGAAATAGTGGCGACATAATCTCCATACCATCCACTAGTTTCTGATATGGCATCTCCATAACATATTCCAGTATCACACCACGATGTTAGATCATTATTTTCAATATCAGCAGTTTGATTAACATTATATGTTTGATAGTATTTTAACTCTGGGAAAGGTCGACCATTTGTAACATAACTACCATCTAATATTTTTCCATTAAAGCCCGAATCGTCTTTACCTTTTCCACTTCTTGGTTTTCCATCTTCGTCTTTGGCTACTCCCATTACATATTCATTTGCCCCTCCAGACATATCATACACTCCATATATAGTACCGGTAGTCGAAGCTCCTGGACCACACCAACCTTTTCCTTCACCAAGATATGTCATATCATCATATGCGCATTGTCCTTCACCTCGATATTCAGCTTGAGATGGTGTCCCATTACTACTTCCTGTCACAAGAGAACTAGATTTATTTTGATATACTTCTTTATTTACACCTGTATAATCAGGATTACCATACTTTCCATATATACTTTGTGAAAGGTATGCAACTGCACCCCATTCACTATTTTTAATAATGTGTATATCATAAGAAGAATCATTAGCAAAACCATATTTTTGATAATTATTAGTTTGCATTGCTCTAGATACATAGAACATTGTCGATACAGACGCATATTCCCAAGCATTAACATTTGGTTTTACATTAATTGTAAATGTTTCATTATTACAAGCACTACCAGTACATTTTTCCTCAGTACTAAGTTCAAACTTGCCATACCAAAATCCAGTTAGTTTTTCTTCTCCAAAAGTAAAGGCTGGATGTAACATGTAGTTTATTGATGTACTTTCGCTTGTTCCATTCAAAAAATTTATTCCTATTGCTCCAGGTTGAGCTTGAGTTCCTCCTGCATATTGATTCCCTAAATTATCATATCGGTATTCATATCTTGGTATCCAAACCCACATCGTATTGATATCTTCCATATCGATTGCTGTTCCACTAGATGCTTGTTGATAATAACTTCTTGTCTGTTTTCCTTCTTCTTTTACTGTTACAGCATTTGCCCACATTTGTTCTCCATAATCATACCACTTTCCATATTTGTTCGCTTTTTTCCATACTTGATTATCTTTGTCATAATATACTGGAATTAAGCCTTCTGCTAATTCAGGTCGATTTGCTCCCGTTATATCTTCATAAGCTTCTACATGTATTATTCTAGTATTACTTCCGATATTTCCATCTTTATCGATTG
Organism: uncultured Bacilli bacterium; assembly: GCA_947591175.1. GTDB lineage: Bacteria > Bacillota_I > Bacilli_A > RF39 > UBA660 > Faecenecus. Next base: position 1,142 of record CANQDB010000135.1, on the reverse strand, counting down.
CAAAATATTTTATTATATAATCCCCAATACTTTCTTTGTTATAACTTCCAAATGTTAATACTGGCAAAGTCTCTCCTAATTCATCTACTACTTGAGTTCCTTCATCTTGGTAATCATCTCCAGCATATATACTTACCTCTTGTTCTCCATTTAAAGTAACAACTGGTGGATTACTATTTACTTGTACTACATTTACAGTTCTCGCTGCTACTCCTTTGTTTCCTCTTGAGTCTAATAGTTCATAATAAATTACATAGACTCCTTCGTTGTTTGTATTTACTTCCGTTGCTTCTTGGGTCTTTATTCCATCAAAGTATTCATATCTCTTTGTTACTTGAGATATGCTTAAACTATCGACATTATCACTTACACTCTCTACTCCAGGGTCTTCAAAATTTCCTCCTTTTTCAATAGTCATTACTCTTTCGCCATTTAGTTTGATAGTTGGGGCAATATAATCTTCAAAAGCATAAGCTTTGGATTCCTCTGCTACTACTTGCACTTTACCTTTCCAAGTCTTTCCCATTGCTTCATTTCCAGTATTCTCATCTAACCATATTCTTAACTCATAAGTATCTTTTTGTAGTCCTTCTAAAGTAATATTATCTTTTATAACAAGGTCATCTAAATTACTTATAGTTCCTTCTTCTCCTTGTTTCTTTAACTCATATCTTAAATTACTTCTATTTAACGTATTACTTTCATCTTCGACTATACTTATTTGATATTTTGCTGCAATATTTCCTTTATTTTCTACACTAAAAATATAAGGATCCAAAGCTATTCCTTCTTCATCTTTCATCGGATAAGCATTTCTTAAAACAATTGCTCCACTTTCTTCTTGGAAAGTTACTTGGAAATTACCAGTTGTAAGTTGATTATTTTTTTGACCTTCTTTATAATAAATAAAGAAAGCATAACTCGCTCCAACAAAAACTAATAACACACAGAGACTTAACAAAGACATTAAAAAAACTCTTTTTTTATTCATGAAAAACACTTCCTATCATATCTCTATTATAATCTAAGCATACCCCCCCCCCAGTCAAGTAAATTCGTACAAAAACTATAGATTTACACATTAATTTGACCAACGTTTTTGCACATTATTTTAGCCAAAAAAGAGAACCCCAAATTACTCT
>CANQDB010000134.1 GCA_947591175.1 uncultured Bacilli bacterium | reverse complement strand
AAGCATGTTGTTGTAACCAATGGAAAGCATCTGAATTAGCAAAGACTCCAGTTTGGCTTTCAGCAATATCGATAACAAGCCCTGTCTGATGTTCTGAAAAACCTGGACGAGCCGCAATTTCATCTGCTCTTTTTTCACCATATAAATCTTTATATTCGTTATAAAGTTCTTCTTGTTCTTGATACGTTCTATATGAACTTCTCGCTTTCATCGTAATACCCTCTTGGCTTGCATCTTCGACCATCTCGACAAAGGCATCACGAGCAACTCGAGCCATCAGTTGTTGACCATTTAAAGTATAATCACTAGGAATCTCTTGCAAATCTTCAGGAATATAATTTTCACTTAACTGTCTATACTTATTAGCTAAAACATCGACTGAAAAATCATGAATTAAAGTTGCATCTTCGTAAAAAGGACGATCTAGTCCAATATTTACTTGGACTACTGCATCTTGATCCATTGTACCATTTTCAGTTTGATAGTCGCGATATCTTTCAACATAAGCTAACTTCGCATAATCGAACTTCAAGTAGCGAAGTATATTAGTAAACCTATCTTGCTCTAAGAACTTTGTAACTTCTTGATCAGTGCCAGTTGCTAAAATACGATTGACCTCTTCTGTCACATAACCTTTTTCTAAAAGTTGATTAATATGCAAGACAAAATTCTCTTGATCTTGATAATCGAGTCGTTCGTATACTTCCAAATTATCTTTCTTGAACTCTTTACTCTTAAGAGCACTATCTAAAGTCTTATTGTCCTTGTGATTTCTAACGTAATCTTTTAGACCATACTTCTTAATATTGTCGACTGCTTCAACTGAATAACCATACGAAACAATCTCGTTCTTCTCAATTTCCGAATAAATCATAGGAACAAAGACAACTAGTAAAGCGACTATTAAAACTCCAAAAACAATATAAACTTTTTTCGATAATCTTACTTTTTTCTTTATAGCCACAATTATGCACCTCTATTCTACTTGAAATTATAACATAAAAAAGTTCAGTTTACTAGATACCAAGGCAAAATGATTTATAGTAATAATTTCCAAAGATTGTCGAATTTTAATAGTTTTGGAAAAATATTTCCAAAACTTGACTTTGTGATAAATTTAATATATACTCGTATTAGGGGTGAAAAATATGATAGAAAGAACAGAATATCTCAACCAATTGAAATTATTTAAAGATAAGGATTTAATCAAAGTTGTTACTGGAATAAGAAGATGTGGTAAGTCTACACTACTTGAATTGTTTATAAATTATTTAAAAGAAACTGGAATCAAAGATGAACAAATAATAAAAATAAATCTTGAGGATGCCGACTATAATTTTGAAAGCTATAAGGAACTATATGATTATGTAAACAAACAATTAGATTCTAAAAAACAATTTTATGTATTTTTAGATGAGGTTCAAAATGTTCCAATGTTTCAAAAAGCAGTAGACAGTTTATATATAAAGAAAAATGTTGATGTGTATATAACTGGCTCTAATGCTTATTTATTATCTGGAGAACTTGCAACTTTGTTATCAGGAAGATATGTAGAGATAAAAATGTTACCATTATCCTTTAAAGAATATTTAAGTGCATTTGATAATTCAAATAAAAGTAATTATGAGTATTTCTTGAATTATATGAAATATGGTGGTATGCCAGGAAATATATCTATACTTCAAGATGATCCAAATGGTTTAGATATCTATCTAGAAGGAATATTTAGTACCATAGTTTATAAAGATATAATAACCAGAAATAATATTACAGATAAGATGCTTTTAGAAAATGTTCTAAAATTTATATTCGATAGCATAGGTAGTCCCGTATCGACTAAAAAAATAAGTGATACATTGACCAGTAGAGGAATGGCTACAAGTAATCATACGGTTGAAAATTATATATCTGCATTTGTCGAAAGTTTCTTAATATATAAGGCCGAAAGATTTGATGTTAAAGGTAAGAATTTACTTGCTAGAGATTACAAATATTATGTTGTAGATCAAGGATTAAGAAGTTATTTGTTAGGCAAAAAAGCCGATAGCGACATGGGACATATATTAGAAAATATAGTTTATCTAGAACTATTGAGAAGAGGATATAAAGTATATGTCGGAAAAGTAGATGATTTAGAAATAGACTTTGTTGCGGAAAATAGAAATGGACTTAAGTATTTTCAAGTTTCATTATCAGTAAGAGACAATAAGGTATTAGAAAGAGAACTAAAATCATTACAAAAAACAGGTGATTATTATCCAAAATATTTAATAACTTATGATATGGATATGGAAACTGATTACGATGGAATAACAAAAATTAATATAGTTGATTGGCTACTAAATAAAGAATAGAAGAAAGAGGTGTAAAATAAGAAGTATATTATTTAAATAACTTAAGAAAGTTCAATTTGCTAGATATCATAAATAGAAAATTTATATCATTGTTTATAATAACGAATTTAAAATTTTTATTTTGTCGGGTATTATTTTTAAATTTACCCTACAGTATGTTTAAATATCAAAGAGGTGCTAAAAATATTAGTAAACGATTATGACTTATATATCAAACATAAAATAACACCTTTCAAAATAGGAACTATGATATAACCCGAGTTTGACAGTTTATGAAATAAAAAAAGTTTAATTTTTATTGAAATTAGGCTTTTCTTTTGGTTTGATGTATG
>CANQDB010000133.1 GCA_947591175.1 uncultured Bacilli bacterium | reverse complement strand
CGCAATAAATAAACAAGGAATAGATAAAATTTTAATTAAACTTGCTGATATGCTTGATACAATTATAGAAGAACCAATATATGATGAGAGCAAATTTGAAACTCATATATTATATAAATTTAAAAAAGAAAAACCATTTGAAATAACTAAAGATAGTGATGGAACATGGGTAGTAAGTGGTAAAGAATTAGAAAAATTATTTAAAATGACTAAATTTACAAATAATGATAGTATTAGAAGATTTTCAAATAAACTTAGAAAAATGGGAATAGATGATAAACTAGAGGAGTTAGGAGCTAAAGCCGGAGACAAGGTACGTATTTTAGACTTTGAATTCGAATATAATCGTTAATAGTAGATTAATTAAGTGCTTTTAATATTTAGTGTTTTATGATAATATAAGGATGTCAAATTAGTTCGGATTATTTAAAAAGAGGAGGATTATTATGAGTGGACATTCAAAGTGGGCAACAATCCATCGTAAAAAGGATTTGCTCGATCAAGCAAGAGGAAAGGTTTTTCAAAAGATTGCGAAAGAAATCTATGTGGCAGCACGTGGTACGGATGGAAATCCTGATAACAATGCAAGTCTTAGAATGGTTTTAGAAAAAGCAAGGGCTGCTAATATGCCTAAGGATAATATTCAAAAGGCCATCGATAAGGCAACAGGTGCAGGTGGCCAAGAGGTTTTCGAAAGTATTCGTTACGAAGGTTATGGACCAAATGGTGTTGCTATTATGGTCGATTGTTTAACGGATAACCGTAATCGTACGGCTTCAGCAGTTCGCTCTACTTTCACGAAACGTGGTGGTAATCTTGGAACAGACGGAAGTGTAAGTTATTTATTTAGCCGTAAAGGTGTAATCGTTACGGATAAGGCTATTCCAGAAGATGACGTCATGATGACAGCCATCGATAGTGGGGCCGAAGACTTTCAAACGGATGACGAAAACTATATTATTTATACGGCCCCTGAAGACTTCTTAAATGTTAAAGAAGCTCTCGAAGGAATCGGAGTTACGAACTTCTTAAAGAGTGAAGTAACTTTCGTTGCTAGCAACAAGATGACAGTTTCGGAAGATGACGAAGAAAAGGTCTATGGTTTAATCGAAGCCTTAGAAGATATCGATGACGTCCAAGACGTCTATACTAATTTAGAAGATTAAGAGTAGTCGTACTCTTTTTCTATTTCCAAAAGAGGTGGTAACATGAATTATCAAAAAGTACTAGATGATTTAATTAAAGAACTGGAGCAAGAAGGCGAAGTTCCTACTTTATTGCTTCATGCTTGTTGTGCACCTTGTTCTAGTTATGTTTTAGAATATTTGAGTAATTATTTTAAGATCACTATTTTTTACTATAATCCCAATATTACGGAGGTAAAGGAATATCATAAACGAATTGAAGAAGAAAAACGCTTGTTAAGAGAAATGAATTTTAAATATCCTGTTTCTTTTTTAGAAGGAAAGTACGATCCAGAATCGTTTTTGGAAATAGCTAAAGGCAAGGAAGACTTAAAGGAACGTGGGGCAAGGTGTTATGATTGTTACAAGTTGCGTTTAAAAGAAACAGCAAAAGTTGCTAAAGAACAAGGCTTTGCTTATTTTGGGACAACTTTATCAGTAAGTCCTCATAAGAATAGTACTTGGCTTAATGAAATAGGAAAAGAATTAAGTACTGAAGTAGGAGTTCCTTATTTATATTCGGATTTCAAGAAAAAAGAAGGTTATAAACGAAGTATCGAGTTATCACGCAAATATAATTTGTATCGACAAAATTACTGTGGTTGTATTTATTCGAAGAAGCAAAGAGATAACGAACAAAGAGGATTAGTTTATGAAGGTTAAAACTATTAAAACGCAAGGGGCACTAGATCAAAATTGCTATGTCTTAGAGATAGATAATAATTATTTAGTAGTCGATCCAGGAAGTGATTACGAAATTATAAAACAAGCCCTCGGTGGTAACTTATTAGCCGTTTTAGTAACCCATAAGCATTTTGATCACATCGGAGCATTAGAGTCTATACTTAATGATTACGAAGTGCCACTTTATGATTTCAGTAATGTAGAAGAAAAGAAATACGAAGTTGGACCTTTTAATTTTGAAATACTTTTTACTCCAGGTCACAGTAAAGATTCTATTACTTTTTACTTTCCTAAAGAAAGGATTTTATTTACTGGCGATTTTCTATTTAAAGAGACGATTGGTCGAACCGATTTAGATGGTGGATCTAATCTAGAAATAGAGATGAGTTTAGTCAAAATAAAAGAGTATCCTGATGATTTAAAAGTTTATCCAGGACATGGTGAAGAAACTTCCTTAGGTTACGAAAAGTGTCAAAATCCATATTTAAAGTGATTGAAAAATAATAGAAATTTTGATATGATTTTAATTGGTAAAATAAAAAGTACAAAAGGTGGTAAGTAGTATGTATTGGGATTTAATTGTCATTGCTGCAATTATTATTGTTGTAGTATGTTGTTTCAGAAGATTTTCGTCATTTGTTTACGTAGTAGGTATTATCGATATCTTTTTACGACTTGTATATTTCTTTGCTCATAATATTGGTGTCCCTGAAATCTTAGCACTAGTTAATAGAGTTGGTTTTCCAGCAAGTATTCCAGATGTAATTAACAAATATACCCAAGATTTGTTGGCGACAGTCTTGATGTGGTGTTTCTTTGGTATCATGGTCGTTTTCGAATTCTATGTCGTTAGAACATTCTGGCATAAGAAAAAGTAAAAATTTACGGAAAGTGTAAACTTTCTTTTTTTTGACTGTAAAATCGTTGACAGCGACGGGGGGGGGTATGTTATCATAAAATTGAAATATTTAGAAAGGAGGACTTGTTCT
>CANQDB010000132.1 GCA_947591175.1 uncultured Bacilli bacterium | reverse complement strand
GTGTAGGTTCTATTACTGGATTAGGTGCAACATCTGGCACTACTGGAGCAGCATCGATAGTTGGAACTGTAGGCTCAACTACAGGAACAGGATTAACTTCCGGTACTGGATTTGTAACAGGTTCGACAGTTGGAATAGGATTACTAACTTCAGGAGTTACCACATCCGGAACTACCGGAGCCTGATTAGCAACAACATTTTCAACTACTGGAGCTTGTGCAACTTCAGGAACTTGTGCACTCTCTACTGGCACAGTAGGTGTCACTTCACTTACAACTGGAGGAACTTCCGGAGCAGGTGCTACAGTAGGTTCTACTACAGGTGTAGGATTAGCAGCAGGATTTTCTATAACTGGGGTAGCAGGCTCCACCACCGGATTTGGTGCAGCGGCCACAGGGGTAACTGCACTAGGAGTAGCTTCGTTCTCTTGAATTACTGGAGTTACCTCCTCTACCTCACTATTTTTATTTTTCTTAGATTTTACCGATGTAACGATAAAAATAACTAAAGCGATTAATAATAACAACACACCGCCAGATATTAATAGACCGGGAATTGTCATAAACCAATCGAAACTCATATTTCCATCTCCCTTATTTTATTCTATTCTAATAATAGCAAAAAAAAAGAAGAAATGCAATAATTTAATTACCACAATCTTCTATTTTTCCAAAATCAAAAGAGTTCCAAATTCCTTTTTTATCAGGTAAATGTGTAAAACTCATTTTCTCTTTTTTTACTGGGTGTGTAAATTCCAAGTAATAAGAATGTAAAGCAATATCTTTAGAAATCATTGTTCCATAACGTTGATCACCGTAAAGTGGATAACCACGAGAAGCAAATTGTACTCTAATTTGATGATGTCTACCAGTCTCAAGATTAATGTCAACTAAAGACAAATCTAAATCTTTATTGTAATCGATTACTCTATAATACAATTTAGCAAGTTTACCTTCTTTTTCAGTAACTACTCTAGTATTGTTATCACTATCTTTTTGCAAGTAATCAGTCCATTCTCCTTCCATTGGAGGATGTCCTTTAACCACCGCTAAATACTTTTTAGTAATATCGTGAGTTCTAATAGCTTCACTTAAACGACTGGCAGCCTTACTACTACGAGCAAAAACCATAACTCCTCCAACGGGCCTATCTAGTCTATGGACTAGTCCTATATAAACATTTCCTTTTTTATGATATTTTTCTTTGATGTACATCTTTACCATCGAAAGTAAATCTATATCCCCTGTTGCATCTCCTTGACTCAAGACATTTGGAGGTTTTACCACCACTATAATATGATTATCTTCATATAATACTTCTAACTTATTCACAAGACTCAAACCTTCCATAAATACCACAAGGTAAAACTAAATTACTATTTGTAATAGGTAAACCTACTTCTCCAGAAGAAACAATACCAGAAAACTTTTTAGCCACCGACAAATTAAGTAAGTTTTCTAACACTTTACAAGATAAACCTGTCGTATAGGAATTGATAAGTACAAATAGTGGCTTATCTGATAAGACTTCGACACATAAATCTAGTAATGGAGATAAATCTTTTTCGATATTCCAAACTTCTTTATTAGCACCTCTTCCATAACTAGGTGGATCCATTATTATAGCATCGTACTTGTTACCTCTTCTTATTTCTCTTTTAACAAACTTTACGACGTCGTCTACTATATAACGAATAGGTCTATCTTCTAAATTAGAAGCAATTACATTTTCTTTACACCAATCGACCATTCCTCTTGAAGAATCCACATGCACAACACTTGCTCCAGCCTTTAGACAAGCAACACTTGCTCCACCTGTATAACCAAAAAGATTAAGGACTTTAATAGGACGATTACTTTTTTCGATTTTTTCACGCATATAATCCCAGTTAACCGCTTGTTCAGGGAATAATCCCGTATGCTTAAACCCCATTTGCTTTATACAAAACGTTAAGTCTTTGTATTTAACAGTCCATCTTAAAGGAATCTCTTTTTTATTTTCCCAATGACCTCCACCTTGATTACTACGATGATAATGAGCATGTATTCTATAATCTTTACTCAAATCACCTTGATTCCAAATAATTTGAGGATCAGGTCTAAGTAAATAAATATCACCCCAACGTTCTAACTTTTCACCATTACTAGCACCAAGTAATTCATAATCTTTCCAATCTGAAGAAAGTAACATAGTACCGCCCCATTTCTAACCTTATTATAATATAGAAAAAGAAAGTTGGAAATAAAAAATCTCCAAATAGAAAAAGCAGTTCAATAATAGAACCACTTTTAAAAGTCTTGACAAGGTCTTAAAAGTTAAAAAGCAAGGCCTTCGCTACACTCATGCCCTACGGAACGAGCACCAGGCGGAACGAGCCGTTGCCGCCCGAACCATCGTTGCTGCCGAAGGAGAACACACCTGCACTGGAAGTGAAGTCGTAGCCGCCGCCGCGGCTTAACCAAGGGTCCGACATAGAGACGAAACGTTCTTGATCACTATACCAACCTGATGTTTCTGATAAAGCATGTCCATAACATATTCCATTATCACATGCTTTAGCAGCACTAGTTCCCTTATATAAATAGTAATATTTTGTGTCTTCTGGGAAGTATATTCCGTCAGAATAATCACTTCCATCACTAAATTTTCCGTTGAATCCTGAGTTCCATGAGGTGCTATATCCACTTCTTGGCTGTCCATCGTCATCAGCAAGGACTCCCATGACATATTCAAATGCTCCACCCGACATATCATACACACCTGTTATATTTCCAGTAGTCGATGCTTTTTGTCCTGCTTCTTTTTCATAGGTATTTGCACATGTGGAATCTTGACTAGCACTAGCAGTATCTCCTGCAATTCCAGTTGTATA
>CANQDB010000131.1 GCA_947591175.1 uncultured Bacilli bacterium | reverse complement strand
GCATGTGATGAAGGAATATGTTATGGACATGGTTTATCAGAAACATCAGGTTGGTATAGTGATTATTCAAGTTTCGTGTCTGCGGCGTACCCTTGGTTCGTCCGCGGCGGCGACTGCTACGATACTTTTAATGCTGGTGTATTCGGCTTCGACAACAACTCTGGTAGTGCGTACGACAACCTCTCTTTCCGCCTGGTTTTGGCTCTCTAGATACGTGCGAAGCACGGATATTATTGTTATATAAAAGATTCTTTGAAACACTCGACAAAAGAGTGTTTTTTCCTTTTTCTTGTGGTATACTTAATTTAGTTATACAATTGGATGGTGATATTTCATGACTTTAATACCTATGGAAGATGTAAGAATTAATTTTCCTCTAGCAAAGCAAAAAGGTTTAGTAAATGGGGAAGATGATTCTCTTTATCAGCAAGTATATAATCTTTACCAAAAAGGGTTGGATACATTTTTGTTACAAAATACACCACTTCGGGAATATGAAGAAAAGTTAAAGAATAGTCCTCTAGACTTTGGAGTTATGCCTCAAGAAAAAAGAAATCCTTTTCATAAAAATTCTTATCTTGGTTTGGATTACTTTTATGTCCGTAACTTTTTATTTATAGAAAAACTTTCTTTAGAAGATTTAAACGTTCTAAAAGAAATAGTTAAACAAAATAATGAAATAATTGACGAAGTGATTTTAGAAATAGTAAAACGTACTTTTAAAGATGTTATTGTCGATAATTATAGAGATGGGAAATATGAAGAAAAAACTCAAACTTGTTATGGACATTTTATTCCTGCTAATGTCGTTCCATCATCACATTTAGTAATCGCTTTACAATATGGTAAGAACAATAAAACATATGATAGAGATGACTTTTATCGTAATCAACAGGCCAAAGACCAATTTTTAAAAGAAATGGTCGAAGAAATAAAAAAAGAGTTAGAATCTATTTTAAATATCGAAGTTACAGTTCTAATAAGGAACTTTGTGGGGGAATAGTATGGGCGAGATAAGTACAAATGTTGATTCATCGGGAATTAACTTTAATAATAATGGTTCTATTTCTTCGGTTTCAGCAATTGATACTCAAAAGGAAGAGTTAAATAAAACATCTACTGACTATAAAAATAATGTCGAAACTGAAACTATGGATTTAGGAACAGAAGAAAACACTTTAGTACATGTGACTCAAATGAGTAAAGAGGAACAAGTTTATACTTATGAAACACCACCTAATTATGGTTCAAAAGCGGATATTACTTTAGCAAATTGCAAAAGTGTTTTATCGTTTATAGGTATTTCCAATGAAGATTTGGAAAAAATTCATGAAATTAGGGTTAGTGGACCTTATGAGAATATACATACTATTAAGTTTGGAAATAATAACACAGTAAAATTCGATAAAAATACAGGAGAACTTTTAGAATTTAATTTGACTGATGATACTTATGCTGATATAGATATCACTAGCATGACAAACGAAGGTCTAAAAGAAAGTGAACAAAATGCTAAAACTTTTATCTATAATAAATTACCGAATTACGGTTCAACTGCTGATATTTATTTGGCGCATGCTCGTACTCTTCTACAAGATATTGGTATAAAATTTAACATTGTTAAGGAAGTAACTGTAAGTGGTGCTAATGAAAATATTATTGGTATTCGTTATAATTATGGAAATGATTCTGATGAAAACAAATTCATAGTAGTAGATCAGGATACAGGTGAAATTAGAAGAATTGAATCAGATGGATTTTTATATACAAATTACGATGGCAGGGGGTTAGCTCCAAACAATTCTAAAGCTATGGACATTTTTGATGATTCGAAGGTTAATCTTATTCAATATGGTGGGGATCAAACTTCTTTTCTAGATAATGGTTATGAATTATTAAAAAATGAAGATGTTCGTAAGGTGCTAACTGATAATTTTCCGGATGCTTCCGAGGAAGATTATTATTTATATCTTAGAAAGATTGAACTTGTTGGTTGTGGTTATGTTGCTATGGTAAATAGCATCTTTGATGCTTATCAAGGAAAACAAGAAGAATTTCAAAATACCTTTCATATTCCTATGTATCGCCTTAATTCCGAAGGAAAAGTTGTCTTTAATTATGAGCCTCTAGTTACAAGCATTTATACTTATCTTTGGAAAGATATTTATGGTTATACTAATATCGAAGATATCTATGGAAATGTAGAAGAATTAGCGCAAACTCATGACTATTTAAATATACAGGGATCAGGTGGAACAGATCCTAGTCGTGAGGACATTTACAAACGTTTTTTGAATGATTGTTATGGTTTAGATTGCAAAGTTACAGAGATACCTTATTATCCGTTTTTAATTGATTATAAAAAATTATTTAAATATTGTATAGATAAGTCTATTTCAATAGTAGTTTCGTCTTCTGGTTATGATTTATATTCAGTAGATGAAAAAACTGGTGAACGTGGAGAAAAGCTCTATGATAATGGGGGACCTCATGCTATGACTATAACTGATGTAACTTTTTTGGGAGATTTCGTGGTTTCTTCTTGGGGAAGACAATATATTGTAGATTTTAAAGATAATGATTGGTGTTATTTTACTTTACTTGATATTGATGTTTAGATTATAAATTCTTATGATTGATACGTGATGCTTTTTTTTAACAAGAGGAATTTAGTTTTTGAATTTAATTTTAAGTGTTATACTTATATTAGTAACACAATTGGGAGAGTGATATTTTATGGATTTAACAATTATGAAAGATGTAAGAATTAATTATTCTTTAGCCGAGCAAAAAGGTTTAGTAAAGGAGAAAGATGATTCTCTTTATCAGCAAGTATATAATCTTTATCAAAAAGGATTAGATACATTCTTGTTGCAGAATACACTACTTCGGGAATATGAAGAAAAGTTA
>CANQDB010000130.1 GCA_947591175.1 uncultured Bacilli bacterium | reverse complement strand
AATGCAATTATAAGATAGGGACATTTTCGCTTAAAATTGACTTAGAAAAAAGTGGACATTTTTGCTTAAAATTCACACGTTTCTTGGATTTTAAAAGAAGTAACATCGACAAATTTTTAAATTCCCTCAATCCTCAATTTATAAACATTTTCTTTTCAATGTTAAATCACTATTTTTCTTAAATATCATATAAAATATTCTTCTTATTCTTACCACATCGCATCAAATTACAATACAAAAATTGTCGAAAAAGCAAAAGTTTTTGTACTACAATACAAAAACTTTACTAATTGATAAAAAAGATGTATACTAATAATCAGAAGGAGAAATTTGTATGATACCAAGAAATGAATATTTGAATATATTGAAAAGATTTAAAGATAAAGAGTTAATCAAAGTTATAACAGGAATTAGAAGATGTGGAAAATCAACATTACTTGAAATATATAAAGATTACTTATTAAATAATGGAATAACCGAAGACCAAATAATAAGCATCAACTTAGAAGACTTAAAATTTAATTTTATAGAAGATTACATGTCTTTATATAATTATATAAATGAAAAATTAAAAGCAAATAAAAAAAATTACATATTTATAGATGAAGTACAAAAAATTGCCGAATTTCAAAAAGCGGTGGATAGTCTCTATATAAAGAAAAATGTTGACCTATATATAACTGGCTCAAATGCTAATTTATTATCAAGCGAACTTGCTACGTTACTTTCAGGAAGATATATAGAAGTTAAAATGTTACCTTTATCTTTTAAAGAATATAAAGATGCATACAAAAACCTAAGTAATGATGAATTATACCAAAAATACATATCAGTCGGATCATTACCATATACAATTTCATTAGATACCGAAGATGATGTTAGTATCTACCTCAGTAGCCTATATAATGACATAATAATAAAAGATGTTATGACTCGAAAGAAAATAACAGATGAAGGTATGTTAAGAAGTGTTGCCAATTTTGCAATGGATAATATTGGAAACCTTATATCTACAAATAATATAGCTAATTCGATGACAAATAGTGGTCGAGATATAAATGTAAGAACTGTTAAAAAATATTTAGAAGGTTTTACCGAAAGTTTCTTCTTATATAAAGCCACAAGATACGATATCAAGGGTAAACAATATTTAAGGACTGGCGAAAAATATTATGTATCTGATTTAGGATTAAGATATTTTATATTAGGCCGTAAAATAGGCGATTATGGTCACATACTTGAAAATGTAGTTTATTTAGAATTACTAAGAAGAGGATACGACGTATTTATAGGTAAAGTAGAAGAATATGAAGTTGATTTTGTTGCCGTTAATAAAGACGGAAAATTATATGTACAAGTAGCAGATACTTTAAAAGGCACTGATGAAAAAGATAATCGAATATTAGATAGAGAACTAAAATCTTTAAAGAAAATAGATGATAACTACGAAAAATTAATCTTAACTTTAGATAAAATACCACTAGGTAATGAGGAAGGAATAAAAATAAGAAACGTTTTAGATTGGCTACTCGATAAATAGAAAAAGACTGAAACGATACCATTTAAGGTTCATTCCAGTCTTTTTAATTTTGTTGAACTTATTTAACTTCAACTTCAGCGCCAGCTTCTTCGAGCTTAGCCTTGATATCTTGAGCTTCTTCTTTAGAGATGTTTTCTTTAACAGCACCACCGTTATCAGCGATATCTTTAGATTCTTTTAATCCTAAACCAGTGATTTCACGGATTAATTTGATAACGTTAACTTTAGCAGCACCAGCATTTACTAGGTTAACAGTAACTGTACTAGGTCCTTCATCTTCTGAAGCACCACCTTGTGCTGGAGCAGCTGCAACTGCTACAGCACTTGGATCTACTCCAAACTCCTCTTTCATTGCATCTACTAACTCTTTAATTTCTAAAAGAGTCATTTCTTTTAAACTCTCAATAAAGCTCTCTTTTGTTAATTTAGCCATTTTATTTTCCTCCTTATATTTTTTCTAAATTATTTTTCTTCTTTTTGTTGACTGTATAAATCCAAGCAAATAGATAAATCTTTTGCAATTTGAATCATACCACCTGCAAGCATCGTGAGTAATCCTTCGCGTGATGGAATACTTGCGAGTTTGTCAAGTTCGTGTTGATCCGAAACTACTCCGTCCACAACTCCTACTTTCAAAACTAATGCTTGATGTTTCTTAGCAAACTCAGAAAGTGCTTTAATTGGTGCAATTTGATCAGTTCCATATGCTAAGGCACTAGGTCCAGTTAAATTATCACCAAGGTCGACACCTAAATCGTTAAAGGCTCTAGACATCAAAGTATTCTTATATACTTTGTAGTCAGATCCAGTATCTCTTAACTTACGTCTTAATTCTTTGATTTCCGCATCAGTTAAGCCACGATAATCGAATAATACGTAAGTAGCAGAGTTTTCAACATGATCCTTGATCTCATTAACGACTTGTTGTTTTGCTTCTAAAATCTTTTGACTTGCCATAACCTGCTCCTTTCGTTTTGTTATTTTAGGAGTGCCAAAATAAAAGTTTTCGAGAAAATCCCCGAAAACTTTAAATCTTTTTTTTAAAAGTCCTCGGTAGGATTTACAAACAACCTACTGTCTTTGGCACCTGTAAAATTCAACTATATTATAGTATGCTCTTTTTTATTTGTCAAATGAATTTACTGAAATTTTAATTCCAGGACCCATTGTTGAAGAAAGAGCAACATTTTTAACATAATCACCTTTAACTGAAGATGGTTTTGCTTTCATAATAACTGAGACAAAAGCATCTAAGTTAGCAAGTAATTGTTCTTCGGTAAATGAAGCTTTACCAATAATACCATGAACGTTTCCGAAACTATCAGTACGATATTCGACACGTCCTGCTTTTACTTCGTTAACAGCTTTAGCGACATC
>CANQDB010000129.1 GCA_947591175.1 uncultured Bacilli bacterium | reverse complement strand
GGTATTTATGAAGTAGATAAGAATGCTCCAATAGGAGTGGATGCTTTAAAATACTTAGGCTATGACGATACTTTATATGAATTAGACATTCATAAACATCGTAATAACGATTGCTTTTATCATATTGGTTTTGCCTATGAAATCGCTTCTATATTAAATAAAAAAGTAACTTTACCAGATAGAGACTATAGAGAAGATAGTGACTCTATTAAAAATCACTTTAAATTGGATGTAGAGACTAAAAAATGTCCTTATTATCTTGCTAAAATGGTTACAAATGTCGAAATCAAAGAAAGTCCAGAATTTATCAAAAAGAGATTAATTCGTGCCGGAATGCGTCCCATTAATAATGTGGTGGATATTTCAAATTATGTTATGCTTGAATTTGGTCAACCGTTGCACTTTTTTGACAAGGATAAATTAGGAGATCATGTTTTAGTAAGAGATGCAGAAGAAAATGAATCTATTATAACGCTTGATGGTAAAGAAAGAAGTTTAAAATCAAGTGATATTGTGATTACAGATGGACAAAAACCAGTTTGTATCGCTGGAGTTATGGGTGGAGAAAACACAGAAGTCGATGAAAACACCAAAACAATTTTAATCGAAAGTGCTATTTTTGATGCTGTAAGTATTCGTAATACAGCAAGTCATTTAAATTTGAAAAGTGAAGCATCTCTTCGCTATGGAAAAGGCTTAAGTTATGAATATACCAACATGGCGATTAATCGTGCCTGCCACTTACTTGAAAAATATGCAAATGCCACTATTTTAAAAGATATGGTTATGCACGATAAAGTGGACAAAACGCCTAAAGTCGTTACTTTTAAAGCAGAAGATGTAAATCATATACTTGGTATTGAGATTAATACAAAAGATATGGAAAAAGAATTAGATCGTTTAGATTTTCTTTATACATTAGATAAAGACGTATTTAACGTAACAATTCCAAGTCGAAGACTAGATATAGATCCAAATGTCAACGATATCGCTGAAGAAATAGGAAGACTTTATGGATACCATAATTTAGTTTCTACTTTACCTAAAGCTAGTACAAAAAATGGCGAATATGTTGGAGATGTTAAAATACGTAAAGAAGTTTCTCGTCGTTTAAGAATTCTTGGCTTAAATGAAGTAAAAACTTATACTTTAACAAGTCCTGAAATGGCCAAACTTTTTAAATATGATAATAAAGAACAAATTACTTTACCAAATGCGATGAGTACTGATAAAAGTATCATTCGTACAAGTATTCTTCCTTCTTTATTAAATACTTATGACTATAATAAAAAAAGAAATGTAAAAGATGTAAATATTTATGAAATAGCCAAAACTTATGATGCAGATTATAAGGAAACAACCAAAGTAGCCATTTTAATGAAAGGGAATTACCTAACCAATGAATGGCAACAAATCCATATAAAAGTAGATTTCTATTTATTAAAAGGAATTGTCGAAAATCTACTAGAATTCTTAGGCTTTAAAAATCGTATTTCATTTGAAAGTGAAGAAATAGATAGCATGCATCCTGGTATAAGCGCTGGAATTTATTTGGATAGAGAAAAAATTGGTGTTTTAGGTCGCATTCATCCAAGTATTAAAAAAGAGGAAATCTTTGTATGTGAATTAAATATTAATGCTTTATACGAAGCAGATATAAAACCAATTAAATATAAAGAAGCAAATAAATATCCAGAAATCATTAAAGATGTTGCTTTTATTGTCGAAAATGAAATTGATAGTGAAAGCATTAAAAAAGAAATTATTCGTACAGGAAAAAGAATACTTTCAAGTTGTGAAGTTTTTGACTTATATCCTGAAATCGAAAAAGGACATAAATCGATTGCTTACAAATTAACATTTAAAGATGCAACTAGAACCTTACAAGAAGAAGAAGTTATGGAAGTCTTTAATGCAATTATTGTCAAAATTGAAGAAAAATTTAATGCCAAATTAAGAGATAAATAACCGTTATGGTTATTTTTTTTAGATAAGTAAGATATTTAGAAAAAAACAATACGTAGGAATTCCTTTTTCTTTTCGAAAAACTATGATAAAATAATAATAATTGAGAGTAAACAAGAATACTTTAGAAACGAGGAGATTTCTATGACCCAAAAATTTGCTCATTTTATAGTATCCATTTTTGGAGGAGTAACAGGAACTTTATTTGGAAAATATTTAATTGTTTTTTTGATTAGTTTAATGCCTATTCTTGAATTAAGGGGAGGCTTAATTGCAGCGAGTTTACTTGACCTTCCAATGTGGCAAAGTTTCTTAATTTGTTTTATTGGAAATATTATTCCAATTCCTTTTATCCTTTGGTTTATCAATCCTATTTTTCGTTCCATGCGAAAATTAAAACACTTAGGAAAAGTTGTAACATGGTGTGAAGAAAAAGCCCATTCTCGTCAAGAAAAAATTGAAAATTTAAAATATATAGGCTTATTTTTATTTGTGGGAGTACCTCTTCCTGGAACAGGAGCTTGGATGGGTTGTTTAATTTCAGCTTTACTAAATATGGATAAGAAAAAATCACTACTGGCGGCCTTTTTGGGAGTTGTTATGGCAGGTGTCGTTATGCTTATTGTGTCATATGGTGTTATAGGGAGAGTGTTTTCATGAAACATTTATATTTTGTAAGTAATAATTTAATGAGTCAAATAAATGTTGTTTATCCTAAAGAAACTACTTATAAAAGTGCTAGAGAACAAACGGTTTTAAGTAGCGAAGGGGAAGAACTAGCTAGATCTTTAATAAAAATGAAAGAATTAGATAGTATTGAAATTGTATATTCTTCAAATTATTTTAGTGCAATGAATACAGGTAAATATATTGCAGAAGAAAAAGGAATAGATTTAGTAATCGATGAACGTTTAAATGAAAGAGTTGTTGGGGATTTAGGAAATAATGAATTTCGTTATTTAAAAGGAATGCAAGAAC
>CANQDB010000128.1 GCA_947591175.1 uncultured Bacilli bacterium | reverse complement strand
GAATATCAGTTTATATTATTTCTGGTAAAGTTACCATTCTCTTTTTTTTCTTTGTCTACTCTATTGGGTACACTTCAGAGGACTAAAATTTTTAATCCTCTTTTTATTTAAATGTGCAATTGGTATTAAAACGTTCGCCTATTTGTTGCAATTCAACTAAGATGTTTTTTATTTTACGGTGCCTTAAAAAGGCTAATCCTTTTTTTTCAGTTTCTTGCTTAATTAAATCTGTTAAGGTTATCAATTTTTCGATGAAAGTAGAGTAGCCATTACTATCGCCATATATTTGATTGAACCAATTTGGAATTTCTTCTATCTCTCCAGTGATTCGTAGATTTTCTAAAGTAGAGATGAAGGTCTTATTTTCGAGTAAATTTCGGCAAGCAAATGTGTGAAGTTGATAACCATGTGAGACGTAGTTTCCAGTAATCGATTTTTGAATAGCATAAAGAGTGTTTTGTAAATTTCGATCGGTTATTTCGTCCATTGAAAAATTAGCTATGATGTGAATTATTTCTTCAGTTTGTTTGGTATTCATAATCTCTTCTAATATATAAGTGTCTTCTTTTTTTAAAGGATTTAACGTATCTTTTTGGTAGATAACTCTAGTTAAACCTGTTCTTAAATAAAGATAGTTATCGTCGTAAGTTATTTCGTTTTGGTATGAGTTGACAGCGTGGTTCATTTCATGGACTAAGTTATCTATCAGTTCCATAAGGGGAATTTGATCATATCTATTTAAGAAGATTCCCTTGGTGGTTTCAAATTTATTATCAATTCTATATGGTTTACTAGTATAAAAGGCTTGTTGAATAGGATCCTCTTTACCAGTAATAATAATTGGAATATTTCGAAAACAAGAAACGATAAAGTTTTCTTTTTGATAACCATATTTTAAAACGAAAGCGGGCATAATCAAATATAGTAAATGTTGAATATTATCCGGGTAGTGATGAGTTAAACTTATTTCATCGATAAATGGAGTATATTTTTCTAATAGCAAAGCTAAATTATTATTATTCATGGAAAGATCTCCTCCTATTATTAGTTTAGTCAAAATATTTTTTATATACAAGGTTTTTTCTAAAAATATAGTTCCTCTATTGACAAGTAATAGACTCTTTGTGTTATAATAGACGAGTAATTGAAATGAGATTACGTGGGCTGTTAGCTCAGTTGGTAGAGCAATTGACTCTTAATCAATGGGTCTAGGGTTCGAATCCCTAACAGCCCACCATTTTGTTATTAGAAGGATAGTCTTTTATCCTTTTTAATTTATTGCGAGGATGGCGGAATGGTAGACGCGCTACTTTGAGGTGGTAGTGGCTTATGGCCGTGGGAGTTCAAGTCTCCTTTCTCGCACCAATTTAGTATGAAATCTCGGATAATTCGAGTTAAAAGAAAGAAAACGCACCTTGCTAAAAATGCGTTTTTATGTTATTATGTATTTGTCAAGGAAACTTGAATATAATAAAAAAGGATACATTTGATTGCGAGAATCAGATGTTATCCCTTATGGATTCCATCTGAAATCAACTGTTGTTGAAATCAGATGTTTTTATTTATCTAAATAGTAAGGTGATTACTACAAAGAATAATAGTAGGGTTATAATGAATTGAGATACTTCTCTCTTCGTCATAACTAACCACCACCTTTCTCTTATCTTCTGATAATTGAAAGGGAAAACACCTGATATATTTCAAATGTATCCAATAATATTACATCAAACAAAAGTTTGTGGTTCAATAATTATTCACTATATTTTTATTTATTTTTTTTGGTATATTGAACTGTTTTTTGAGAATTATCTTGACTAGTTACAGGAACTAAATCATAGAAATCTCTTCCTATTTTATGATAGATATCTCTAACATCTTGTAAAGTTACATTTTCTTGATACCATTCAAAATACTTTGGATAGTGTTCATCTTTTTTAAACAATGCAATTCGGCCAGTTATAGTAAATAAATCAATTATGTCTTCATCTTTAACTTTTTCTTTAATCTTATAAAAACCTAGTCTTTTTAAATCTAAAACAGAATTTAGAACTTGGACACTTTGAAAAGAACATGGTTCTAGTTTGGCATCTTTTTCGATAAAATCAGTTAGATAAGATAAAACTTTAAATGCGTCTTCGCGGCTCATTCCGTTAGGAAGAGTGAAGGCATCAAATGGCCAGTTGACAATTCCAATATTATCGTCTTTCTTACCTTCGTAATTTTCTCCAATACGATGAAAATTCATATAGTACAACCTATAAATATTTTGATTACCTAGTGGATGATTTTCGAAATACGCTTCAAATTCTTCACTTTTTTGATTTTTAAATGGAATAACTTCAATTTTCATTTTGTAACATCTCCTCGTGAATTTTATTCTAGCAAATTTCTTTTTCAAAGTCACCAAATAATGTAAAGTTGATATAAGGTAGTCAAAAATAAATGGAAAAAAGTTCTTGAAAGCGGTACACTACTAATAGAATAAAGTAGTTTTAGAAGGGTGATACGATGAACACAATAATTTATCAAAACGAAACAGAATTTAAAAAAATTTGTAGTAATTTAGAAAAACTAAACGAATCTATTTATCAGGAACTTGTCGATAAATATTTGTTGGCCCTTCAAAAAGGGGAATACATCGGTAAAAAAATAGAAAAAGATAAATATGAAATTTCTTTGGTGAAAGATCCGCTTTTTAAAAATATTTATGGACCATTAAAATTAACTTATCGTGTTAAAAATGGAATGGTTTTAATAATTGGTATTTATCCTAATCGCTTACTTTTATCTGATAAGAAGATTGTTTCTTATAAAGAAGTACCTATTTTTGAAGATGATGAGCAAGCAAAAAGTAAGATAGATTTGTACTTAGAGCAGAAAAAAAGAGTAAAATAGTTTAAAAATGAAAACTTTATGAAATTTAAGAACAAAAAATATCATAAAGTTTTTTCTCGCATAAATTGATTCACACAAAAACAAAAAAAAGCAAAATTTAAATAAATATCACCGACACTAGTTTTCAAAGAACAATTTTTTGCTATAATCTAATCATCAAATCTTAATTGAAAGTTTAAATCTAAACTTTCTGGATTTGTGATTGTGGAAGAAATAAGCGTGTTGGTGATATTTTTGCTTATTTCTTTTTTGTTTACAAATCTTTTAATTTCTTTTACAACT
>CANQDB010000127.1 GCA_947591175.1 uncultured Bacilli bacterium | reverse complement strand
GCAAAGCTGCCTAGCAATTTACATAAAAAGCTTTAGCAATATCTATAATTTAGATAGCTAAAGCTTTAAAATTTTCGATTTAATTTTGTCGAAGTATCAGTTAGCGCTTAATGAGATGGCGTATTGACACGTAAGCGGTCAATGAAATGACGTCTTGTCATCTCCGTAAAATGTTGATAAGATATAAGCAAATAAAGTTGTAATTACGGAGGGTGACAATTATGTCTAGGAAATTTTCTAAAGAAGAAAAAGAAAAATTACTAAAAAAGTTCAAAAACGGTAATTTAAGTTACCGAGCATTTTGTAAAAAGAATGGTGTTAGTAAAACCACTCTATCAACATGGTTAAGATCAGAAAGAGAAAATTTAAATAAAATTTCAGCAGGAGGAGTTACAGATTTTGGAATAATACAACTAAATGCGCAAGGAGAACCATCTGCAACAGATGATAAAGAAAGTATAAAATTTTTATGTGATACTATTAGAATAGAATTAAAAAATGGTTACAATAAAAATCTATTAACTAAAGTTATCGAGGTTATGACATATGATAAATAATTTATTACAGAATATTTCAACAATATATATAGCATATGGTGTCACAGACTTTCGCAAGCAGATACCTTCCCTTTGCAGTTTAGTAAGAGATAAATTTAATATGGATCCATATGAATCTAGTGCAGTTATCTTTTGTAATCGAAAACGAGATAGTATTAAAGTACTATGCTATGACAGAAATGGTTTTGTATTAGCTCAAAAAAAATTAGTAGGTAAGAATTCAAATAAATTTCAATGGCCTAGGAATAGTGAAGAATTAAAAAGTATAACAAAAGAGCAACTCTCATGGCTTCTTTCAGGTCTTCAAATTTATCCAAAGAAATATTTCAAAGATGTAAAAATGAACAATGAAAATATAGCAATTTAATTGAAAAAATTGTAATAAAAATGTAATAAAAAAGCACTTGAAATCATTGAATTCTCAGGTGCTTTCTGATATAATAATCACATAAGATTAAGGAGGGAAACAAGTGGAAAAATCATTAACTGAGCTAATTGAAAATTATGAAACTTTTAATAAAGATGAGCTAACGCAAATAGTTGGGAAATTGTTGTTAACGATTGAAAATATGCAATTACAAATAAATAGTATGCAAAAAATGATATTTGGCTCAAAAAGAGAATCTACTCCTAAACAAGAAAATATTGCTGAAGGTACTCAATGTAGCTTATTTAATGATGCTAAAGGAAAATTAGATGAAGAATTAGAGAAAAAGATTGATGATAATATTGAAGAATTAACAGTATATAGGAAGAAAAAATCAAAAACGAAACATGCAGGAATCAAAAAGGGAAACTTAAAAGATGTTGAATTAGAAATACAAGATATAGATATAACAGATGATCAAGATTGTCCAATATGCCATGGAGAACTAAAAGAAGTAAGTAAAAAAGTAGTACGTCAAGAGATAAAATATATTCCATCAAAATTACAAATAGTAAACTATATACAGCATGTATATAAGTGTACAAAATGTGGTGGAAATGATAGTGAAAATACAGGTTTTGCATTTGTAAAATCAAAAGTTCCAAAACCACTATTAACACATTCATTTGCCTCCCCATCACTTGCGACAGAAATAATATATCAAAAATATTATTTAGGAGTTCCACTTTATAGGCAAGAAAAAATGTGGGATGACAAAGGCTTGGTATTACCAAGAAATATGATGGCAAATTGGAATATAAAAATATCTGAATACTATCTAGAACCACTATATGAACTTATGCTAAAGAGGCTAAAGGCTAAAAGTGAATTATTACACTGTGATGAGAGTACAATACAATGTAATAAAGAACCTAGCAAAAAAGCTTCATCTAAGTCATATATGTGGGTATTAGCATCTGGTGCACTAGAGAAACAAAAAGGAATAATATATAAATATTCACCAAGTAGAAGTGCTGAGACTGCTAAAGAATTTCTAGAAGGCTACAAAGGTATTCTTGTAACAGATGGTTATACTTCCTATGATAGTATAGAAGGTATAACACACTCTGAATGTTGGGCACATGCTAGAAGATACTTCTATGAGAGCATTCCTTTAGATGAACATAAGAAAATGATAACTTCATGTTATGGATATGAAGGATTACAATATTGTAATAGGCTATTTAAAATTGAAGAAGAAATAGCTAATTTTAGTGTGGAAGAAAAGCAAAAAGAACGTCTTGAAAGGTCAAAACCTATTTTAGATGAATTTTTTGCATGGGTAAAAACTACCTTAGAAACTAAAACAGTAATAAACGATAAATTAAAGAAAGCATTGGTATATGCTAATAATCAGCAAAAAGAATTAAGTGAATTTTTAAAAGATGGAAGGATACCATTAACTAACTCATTAGTAGAAAGAGCAATAAGACCATTTGCCGTACACAGAAAAAACTGGTTATTTGCAGATAGTGTAGCAGGAGCAAAAGCTTCTGGTATACTATATTCATTAATTGAATCTGCAAAATTGAATAATTTGAATATTGAAAAATACATTAACTACCTATTGGAACAACTACCACAGCTAGAGATACTACAAGAGCAAGATATAGAGAAGTATTTGCCATGGAGCAAAGAACTACCACCTGAAATATTGAATTACCAAGGTGAATATAAAGAAATGAAAATAGAAGAAGAAAAGTAAAATAAAGCTCGCCTGAATCTGTGCTATATCAGACTCGGACGAGTTTTTTAATTTGCTTGTCAAGACGTCATTTCATTGACCGCTTACAGAAGAACAGAAATATTTAAGTTCTTTACCATCGATAGTTTACACAGTATATCCTATATTCTCGACTCGGACGAGTTTTTTAATTTGCTTGTCAATACGTCATTTCATTGACCGCTTACTTTGCTTGTCAATACGTCATTTCATTGACCGCTTACGTTCTTCTGACCATGGAAGGTTAGCGCTTAACGAAAATTTTAAAGCTTTAGCTATCTAAATTATAGATATTGCTAAAGCTTTTTATGTAAATTGCTAGGCAAGCTTTGACTATTTTCAACTGTTTATTTATTTGCAATTATTTCTACATCATATACAATTATTGGTTCTTTTATTTCAAATTCTAAATCTACTGACGTATATCCATAATCGCTTTCTATTTCTTCCATTTGTACATTTTTTGTTAATATTGTCTTGCCTTTTTTGTCTAATATATTTATTGTTA
>CANQDB010000126.1 GCA_947591175.1 uncultured Bacilli bacterium | reverse complement strand
GTATCATAAAGATTAGCCATTACATCTTGACTCATCCATATATCTTCATTTTGTATATTAACATCAACTTTTACATTACCATCTTTTGATACATATATAACCATGTTATTTTTCATAGCTAATCTCCTTTCATTATTTATCAGGATATTTAAATTTTATGGAAGCAATAAACAAAGATTGATATTGATTTTTATTGACAATTTTTATTTAAAATGGATAATTATGCTGTTCAAATATTTCTTTTGCGAACAAAATGATTTATAAATAAATCTAGAAGTACCTAAGAACTGATTTAAATTTACTTGTTGTTCTTTATCTGAATAAATTCTAAAACGATAAGCCTGATAAACTTGCCTACCATCATCCCCTACTACCAAAATATCATACATAAGTTTGTTAGTCAACTGTTTTTTTATAAATTTTTTATGCCAATTTTTACTATAAATATAAAGTTTAAAATTTTATTTAATTTATATAAAAGGATACATTTATATATAGTTTTAGGTATATTTGCTCTCGTGTTTTTACTTATTCTTATATAAAATCCGCCTTCTCAATCCCTTTCTATAACTTTCAAAAAAAAGACAACATTAGAAACTTCTTATTCTTGCACTAAGAGAACCTAATGCTTTACAAGTTGAACAACAAGGTTATGGTCACGTCGTGGCATCAGTCGGTAAGTTAGGTGGAGTTGTTCCCTACACTTCATATAGTGCTAGAATAAGTTATCTCGATAGTCACAAAGAGACAATTCAAAAGTTTACTAGGGCTATTCAAAAAGGACTAGATTACGTACATAGTCATACAGATGAAGAAGTGGCTGATGAAATAATCGATTTCTTTCCAGATACTTCGAAAGAAGATTTAATCGATGCTATCGGCCGTTACCGTGAAGCCGATAGTTGGGCAGAAACTACTACTTTTACCAAAGAATCTTTCGATCACTTACAAGATATCATGATAGCATCAAATGAATTAAAAGAAAAAGTTCCTTTTGAGGAACTCATGTACCAAGTACAATAAATGAAACCTATTTTAACTATTCAACATTTGACTAAAAACTATCATGATAAAAAAAGTGAAATGACAGCCATTCAAGATATCAGTCTCGACGTTAAAGAAAACGAATTTTTAGCAATCGTCGGACCTTCAGGATGTGGAAAATCCACACTTCTATCTATTTTAGCAGGATTAGATACAGCATCAAAGGGTAAAATCACCTTTGGAAAAGAGAATTTGAAAATTGGTTACATGCTCCAAAAAGATTCTCTTTTTCCATGGCGAACAATTTTAGAAAACTGTTATTTAGGGCTCGAAATTAACCACAATTTAAACGACGTCACAAAAAAAAGAGTAATAGATTTACTCACAACTTACGGACTTGGAGATTTTATGGATAAGTATCCTGATTCTCTATCGGGTGGTATGAGACAAAGAGTCGCATTGATTAGGACACTCGCAATTGACCCTGATATACTTCTGTTAGACGAAGCTTTTTCTGCTCTTGATTATTGTACCCGTCTTGCTTTATCGGACGACGTGTATCAAATTATTAAAAAGGAAGGCAAAACTGCCATTATGGTGACTCACGATCTAGGAGAAGCTATTTCGATGGCCGATCGAATTATCGTTTTAAGTAAGAGGCCTTCAAAAATAAAGACGGAATATGTAATCGAAATGAAAGATAAATCGACTCCTATTAACAATCGTAAGTGCCCAGAATTTAGTATCTACTATGATAAGATTTGGAGGGATTTAGATGTCCACTTATAGCGAAGAACATCTCGTTTTTTTGAAGAAAGCAAAAAGAAGAAAACGCCTAATTATCTTGACCCAAATTCTAATTATCGTAGTTTTCCTTGCTATTTGGCAGTTACTGGCATCTTTCAAGCTTATCAACACATTTACGTTTTCATCACCGTGGGATGTCGTACAAACGACGATTCAACTAGCTAAAACCAATCAGTTATGGAATCATATTTGGGTTACCGTCTATGAGACACTTATTAGTTTCTTATTAGCAGGTGGTATTGGATTAATTATTGCTACTATACTTTGGTGGGTTCCATTTCTTGCTAAAGTGTTCGATCCATATCTCACTATCTTAAACTCTTTACCAAAAGTTGCACTAGGACCACTTATTATCATTTGGGTAGGCGCTAGTGTTAATTCCATTATTTTCATGGCTCTTATGATTTCGGTATTTATTACTATTATCAATATTTATAATGGTTTTATTAGTATCGATAGTGATTACATAAAGTTGCTTCGAAGTTTTCACGCTAGTAAAAAGGAAATATTTTTGAAACTTATCCTACCTGGTAATAGAACGAATATTATCAACTCTCTAAAAATCAATATAAGTATGTCCTTAATTGGAGTCATCATGGGCGAGTTGTTGGTATCGAAGCAAGGATTAGGATATCTCATCATGTATGGTTCCCAAGTATTTAATATTAACTTAGTAATTACAGCAGTCGTCATCCTAGGTATCGTCTCTTATCTTATGTACTATGTAATTAATTGGATTGAAAAAAAGTCTTCGTAAGGAAGGCTTTTTGCTTTGGATGATTTTTATTGAAGTTCAAATGTTATATTTATATTTCCTTTTCCTATCACTTGTTCTAAATCACTTGCATCATCTATATAACCCAATTTTGTGTAACTATAACTTGTCGAAAAACTTTTGTAGAATAAAACTAGGCAATTTGAACCATAGATCATTAAATCTCCTTTGGTAATATCTCCTATATTTTCGGGATTAATTTTTAAAGATTTATCCATGTAATAATATTTTTCATTTCCGTTCAATTCACTCATGTTTATAGTTAGTGGTAGGCTTTCTATAAATTCTCTTGTTGTTTCATTATCATATAAAGTTGCGGTAAAAGTTGCATCCCCTATTTTAATATTTAATCTTGGCATATTTTTTTCTTCTCCTATATTATTATTTAAATTAATTGTTTTATTTCGATCTTCCACTGGATTATTTAGTTTAGTCCAAGCAAATACACAGGTTATTAAAACTAAAATTATAATACTAATTGCTATAATTATCTTTTTATTCATAATGAACCTCATTAAATTACTTTTATTTCGATAATCATTATACCAAATAAAAAGTGAACTTTATATATCGTTTGCTCTTTCAAATTGTAATTTATACTATTAATGGAAGTCTAGTATCAAATCTAATTTTTATTTTCTAATTTTTCCTTTTCATCTATATATTGATAATTAAGATTATTTTGCTTGCTAATTACTGATTTACCAAGTT
>CANQDB010000125.1 GCA_947591175.1 uncultured Bacilli bacterium | reverse complement strand
ATCACAACTGAGGATAATCAAGCAGTAGAATGGGATCAAATTACTAATGGTTACCTTTCTGAAGAAGAATTAGTTAACGAACTACGTAAAATTGGATATGACGTAAATAACATTACGGATGTTTCCCATCTTACAGATATCAAATATGATATCAAGCAGTCATACCGTTTACCAAAAGGTGCTTAAAGGGAAAGTTTTTTCTCTTTTTTCTTGGAACCGAACATGATATAATATCGTTGTAAACATAGGAGGGGAAGTTTTATGGATAAAAATGAACTCACACGGGAATTTGAAAAACTAAGTAATAAAGTTGCCGATTTATGGAGGTCACTTTGACATCGATGGTCGCTACCAAGAACAAGATGAATTAAATAAAAAGATGCAGGATCCTTCGTTTTGGGATAATCGCGAGGAAGCCGATAAAACGATAACTGCTCTAAGTGAATCTAAAAAAATTACGGAAGGCATCACGAAAGTAAAACGGGAATTAACTGATAATCTCGATCTTTTAGCCTTGATCGAAGAGGATGATCTAGATAGTAAAAATACTCTCGAACAAGAATACCTAAGAATAAAAGAAGAACTATCTTCCCTAGAAATATTTCTTTTACTAGATGGTCCCTATGACAAAAACAACTGTATTTTAGAAGTTCATTCGGGAGCAGGTGGCACAGAAGCCTGTGATTGGGCCATGATGCTTTATAGAATGTACAATCGTTACTGTGAGAAAAAAGGTTATAAAGTAGAACTTCTCGACTACCAAGAAGGCGAAGAAGTAGGTATCAAGTCGGCTTCTTTATTAATCAAAGGAAGTTATGCATACGGATACTTAAAATGTGAACGTGGTGTTCACCGCTTAGTTCGCCTGTCGCCTTTCGATGCTAACAATAAAAGACACACATCTTTTGCCTCGATTGAAGTAACCCCTGAACTTGATAACAACGTCGAAATCGAAATTGACCCCAAAGATTTAAAAATAGATGTCTATCGTTCTGGAGGTGCTGGAGGTCAACATGTCAACACGACCGATTCGGCAGTTCGAATTACTCATCTTCCAACTAAATTAGTCGTAACTTGTCAAAATGAACGAAGTCAGTTACAAAATAGAGAAAAAGCCCTTTCTATTTTGAAAGGTAAATTAAAACTCTTAGAACTTGCGAAACAAGAACAAGAACGCAAAGATATTCAAGGTGATTTAAGTGCCATCAATTTTGGTTCCCAGATACGTAGTTACGTCCTTCACCCATATTCATTAGTCAAAGATGCTAGGACTAAAGTCGAAACTAGTAATGTTACCAAAGTACTAGATGGTGATATCGATATTTTTATAGAAAGTTATTTAAAGGAGGTTCAAAAGTGAAATGGTTTAAGAAAAAACAAGTCGTGGACGAGAGCATCTTAAGAAAAGTTAATCGTTCTAAATTAGTTAGACGTTACATTCAAATGATTTCTGGTATTTTCATAGCCGCTTTTGCTTTCAACTTGTTCCTCCTTCCTAATAATATCGTTTTTGGAGGCCTAAGTGGTCTTTCGATAATTTTTAAAAATACCATCGAGCCATCCCTATTTATCTTAATTGGTTCAATAATTCTTCTTATCGTTAGTTACTTTGCTTTAGGTAAAGAACAAACTAAGGCTTCTGTCCTAGGTTCGATCATCTTTCCTTTGGCCGTTAATCTAACTTCTCATCTTACAGAGTATATCGTAATAGATACTTCCCAAACCCTCTTAATGGCTTTGTTTGGTGGTTTTGCTTACGGTTTTGGAGCAGGTCTTATCTTTAAAACAGGCTTCACAACAGGTGGTACGGATATTATCAACCAAATCATTTCTAAATATTGTAAGGTTAGTCTCGGCAATGCGATGATCATGAGTGATGGACTAATTGTGTTAAGTGGAATCTTCTTCTTTGGCTTAAATCAACTTCTCTATGGTATCATCGTTTTATACCTAATCAGTATTTTAACGGATAAAGTAATCCTAGGTATTTCTAATTCTAAAGCTTTCTACATCATTACGGAAAAAGAAGATGAAATTAAAGATTACATTTTAACTTATCTCAACCATGGAGTAACTATCTTTGATGCTCGAGGTGGTTACACTAAATCTAGGCAAAAAGTGTTAATGTGTGTCATTCCTACGAACGAATATTTCAAATTAAAAGAAGGTATCTTTGCAATAGACCCACAAGCTTTCTTTGTTGCTAGTGATGCCTATGAAGTATCAGGAGGGGCTTAAGATGTTTAAGAAGTTATTGAAAAAGAAAGAAAAGAAGCCTAAGACTATTTTTGATGAGATAAGCGATCGACATCTTATAATTAGAATTATCATTTTGTGCCTTTCCTTGTTCTTGAGTGCAGTTGTCTTTAACTTATTGCAACTACCAACTAAGATCGTTTCCGGTGGAAGTGCAGGTATTGCGGTCATTACGGAATCGGCTTTCGGTTGGACTCCTTCGATTGTTCTCTTTATTATCTATGCGTCTCTTTTGGTCCTAAGTTTATTCACTTTAGGTTACGAAAGCACTTTAGGAGCAGCGATTGCAACCTTCGTATATCCTCTTTTTGTCGATTGGACTTCGAATATCACATCACTTATTTCTCTCGATACGAGTGATATGCTCTTGATGGCTATCTTCATTGGTGTCTTAAATGGCTTCGTCACAGGAGTCAATTACAAGATAGGCTTCAGTAGTGGGGGTACCAATATTATCAGTCAAGTCCTCTACAAATGGAAACATTGGTCTATCAGTAAAACTAGTCTCTTTCTAAATGCTATCATCGTTATCTGTGGTGGCTTCTGTTTTGGTTGGACGATGGTTATGTATTCGATAATAGTCGTTGCTATCAACAGTATTACGATGGATAGAGTTCTTTTAGGTATTTCGAAATCTAAGACTTTCTATGTCATTACGACCGAAGAAGAAAAAGTTAAAGATTATATTATGAACGACTTAGGTCATGGTGTTACAATCTTTAATGTTCATGGTGGCTTTTTAGAAAAGAAAAAACACGTCTTGATGACCGTCGTACCCACGAATGATTACTTTAAATTAACAGCCGGTGTTAAGACGATCGATAAAAATGCTTTCTTCGTGGTAATCGATGCTTATGAGTCCTCTGTCCAAAAAGAAATACTACCGATTACTGAAGATTTAGTCGAATAGGGAACGTTTCTAGACGTTCCTTTACATTTGCCAAAAAAAGGATGTACAAAAAGCGAGCAAAATCGACCCATCTATGTTATAATGGTGATACAATGAAAGAAAGTGTGAAAAGTTTTATGGAAAACTGATTACACTAGAAGGAAAAGATATTAAGATGCAAATCTTGATATAG
>CANQDB010000124.1 GCA_947591175.1 uncultured Bacilli bacterium | reverse complement strand
TAATGTATATATACTAGAGGAGATTACAAAAGGAAATATACTTCACGTAAAGTGAAACTTTTATGGTTTCTATTTTTGAAGTGCAATTGACTTGTACACTAAAAACGAGTATATTAAAAATACACTAGTAGCGTATAGAATAGTTTCTTTTGTAAAAACTAAAGTAGTAAGGAGATGTATATTTATATGGACGAAAAGAAAAATCAAAAGAAGAAGGTAATGATACTAGTTTTAGTATTAGGATTAGTTCTCTTAACAATAGGAGGAACCTATGCCTTCTTTACTTACACTAGACAAGGACAGCAAGAAAACGTTTTAACAACAGGTAGATTATACTTTGTCTATGATGAGTTAAGCGATGATCCAAGTAATATTGTCAATATTCAAAATGCTTTTCCGATGACAACAGAAGATGGAAAAGTACAAGAAAAACCTGGAATGTTTGAGTTCGAAGTAAGAGCCACAACTCAAGGTTCACCAATCTATTATGAAATTTATTTAACGAAAAAGGATGACTCTACGTTAGCAGAAAAAGTAGTAGATACTTATTTAAGCTCAGTACCAACTAAAGGTGGAGAGATTGAAACTGAAACTGGAATAACAAATAAATGGACCAAACAAGATGTAAATATCTATAACAAATTGTGGTTAAGTCAAGTACCACCTGTATTAGATCAAGAACTTGATGGTAAAACACTAGAACAAGATAAAGTAAATGAAAACGAAGAAAACTTCACAAAGATATATAGATATAGAATGTGGATAGATGAAAGTGCCAACGAAATAGATGAAAATGGTTCATGGGTATATGGTGGAAAGACATTCACAGTTAACGTTAATGTGTACGCAAGTAATGAAGAATTACCTTCACCACTTGAGCCACCAGTATTACCTTTTTATATAGATAAAAGTAATGCGAACGCGCCACAATTAGCCCAAGGAATGATACCAGTAGTGTATAACGAAGAAGAAACATCTTGGATGGTTCAAGATTTAGATAAAAGTTATGATTATAGTACTCAACATTGGGCCAATGCCGTGACAATTGATCCTGATTATAGAAGTCAATATGAAAGTGCAGACCCTGGAACAAAGATAGATGAAAGTCATATCAATACAATGTGGGTATGGATACCGAGATATGAGTATGATACAACAAATTTAGGATATAGTTATGCCGGAGGTTCACAAGCAACTCCAGGAGAAATAAAAGTCCAATTTATTGAAGGAACAGGAACAGTTTCAGGAGAAAATTATAAAGTACATCCAGCCTTCAAATTTGGAGAAAAAGAATTAGAAGGATTTTGGTATGGAAAATTTGAAACTAGTCCTGAAACATCTTGTAGTAATAAAGCAACTTGTAATGTAGATACAATAAAGCCACAAATAAAGCCAAATGTTGCATCATGGAGATATATTCAAGTAGCTAAAGCATTTACAGTATCCCAAAAAATGGTAACTGATTTTAAAGAAGAGTATGGTTTTAGTGGAACAGAAGATACTCATATGAGTAAAAATAGTGAATGGGGAGCAGTTGCCTACCTTTCACAAAGTAGTTATGGAAAATATGGAAATGATAATTACAAGGGAGCAGAAAGAGAAGTATATATAAATAATTGTTCAAGTTATACAACTGGAATTGCAGGAGATACTGCTAGTGCTTCAGAAGATAGTGTTTGTGCAAATACATATGAAACTGAAAATGGCCAAAAGGCATCAACTACTGGAAATATAACGGGTGTGTATGATATGTCGGGTGGAGCCGAAGAATATGTCATGGGAGTCCTTGCTGATGGAAATGGACAACCAAGAAGTGGTAATTCAGCAACATATAATTCAGGATTTAATGGAACATGTAATTCAGGAGATTGTTCGAATGTTGGAATAGCCTTTCCATCTGATTCTAAATATTATGATTTATATAAAACAACAGATGCTACCACAGCATGTGAAGAAGGAATATGTTATGGACATGCTTTATCCGAGACATCAGGTTGGTATAATGATTATAATTCTTTCGTGTCTGCGTCGCTCCCTTGGTTCTCCCGCGGCGGCCACTACAACTACGCTTCCGATGCAGGTGTATTCTACTTCAACAACGACACTGGTAATTCGTTCGTCAACTACTCGTTCCGCCTTGTGCTTGTGCCTTAGTAGCGAAGCATAGCGAGGCTAACTCTCTTACTTTTAATCGCTTTTTGTTGATAAATAAATTTAGGTCTAAAGAAATAATCTCTTCATATGTTTAAGTATGAGGAGATTTTCTTATGAATGAATATAAATCTGTAGAAAAGTATCTAAAAAAACAAGGAAAAGAACCAAGTAATTCAACAAAACAAGAAGAACCTTTTCATAAGTATCTAATTTCTTTTGTGAGTAGGGTGCTCTTTGCCATTATTATCTTTTTAGTCGCTCTAATCGGTTGCAAAAATCCCACATTTAAGAGTTTCGTAAACGAACAGGTCTACCACACGAATTTTCAATTTGCCTCCCTTAAAGAATGGTATCAAAAAAATGTTGGAAATGTTATTCCTTTGGATACGACTCTTCCTTCGAGTGAGCCTGTTTTTAGTGAGCAACTTTTTTACCAGAGTAAGAATCTCTATAAAGATGGAGTCCAGTTGAAGGTGGGAGAACATTATTTAGTTCCTATTTTAGAAAGTGGAATTGTGGTTTTTATGGGCGAAAAAGAAGGATATGGGAATACCATTGTCATTCAACAGGTAAATGGAGTTGATTTATGGTATTGCAATATTACAGCGAGTGATTTAAAGTTATATGATTATGTGGAAAAAGGAAATTTATTAGGGGAATCTTTAGGAGAAGATATCTATTTGGTATTTGAAAAAGAAGGAGGGTTTTTAAATTATCAAGACTATTTGGAGTAAGTTAGAAATAGATCCCTCGATGTTTCTTTTTTTGTTTTTGATAGTTCTTACAGGTATGTTTAGATCTTTTATTCTTTTTTCTCTTTTGTTAGTTATTCATGAATTAGGCCACTTTTTAATGGGTCACTTTTTAGGATGGAAATTAAAGAAAATTTCTTTTTATCCATATGGAGGATGTACTACTTTTGAAACTATAGTAAACGTACCTTTGAAAGAAGAATTTCTAGTACTTATTATGGGACCACTATTTCAAGTTTTGGGCTACTTTGTTTTAGCTAGTTACCTTGCTCGAACTATTGACCTCGAACTTTTAAAAAGTTACCACTATGGGATTTTATTTTTTAATTTATTACCTATATATCCGTTGGATGGTGGAAAACTCTGGTCACTTTTGTTAGCTAGGATACTTCCATATCAGAAAAGCTTGGCAAGAACTATACAGTTTTCTTTTTTGTTTTTGCTTATCTTTTTGGGATTTACTATTTTTC
>CANQDB010000123.1 GCA_947591175.1 uncultured Bacilli bacterium | reverse complement strand
ATTGTCGGTCATCCTGGTGAAACTGATGCAATCTTTGAAAAGAGTCTTGACATTTTAAAAAAGATAAACTTTTCGAAATTACATGTTTTTCCTTATTCTAAAAGAGATGGAACTAAAGCTTCCATTATGGATGGTCAAATACCAGAACCTATTAAAAAGATGCGGGCTAAACGATTAGGAATATTATCAAAAGAGTTAGAAGAAGCCTATCTAAATAAATATTTAAATAAAGAGGTAGAAGTCTTAATCGAAACTAACCAAGATAATAAGAGTATCGGTCATACTTCGAACTATCTCAAAGTTGAGGTTGAAGGAACTTTCCCAAGTGAGGCGATAGTTAAAGTTAAAATCACATCTATCGAAGGTGACTTGGGTAAAGGAATTGTTATAGAAAAAGTAGCAGTGTAAAGGAAGTAGAGTAGTTATGTTCCCATTAGGTTTATTTATTAGTGATATTAGTGAAATAGATGTCGAAGCCCTAGATTTTGATGTGCGTCTTTATCAAACGAAAGAAAAAGAACAAGTATATCTACCTTTAGGAGCCTCTATTGCTTTTACCAAAAATAAAATTAGAATTAACCAAACTCAAAGCAAAGAGGAACTATGTAAACTAAACGCTAATAAAAAACCTCAACTAATTAAATTATATTTATCCAAAAAGACACTTGAATATTTGACAATAGTTACTCAAAGTGGTCTTATCATCATAGAAGATTTAGCTTTACCCAATACGTGTGTTACTCTTAGGACTGATAATGGTCCGATTGTGATTCGAGATACTTCTTTTGAAAAGTTAAGAGTAAAAGGTCAAGATTTAAAACTTAATGTTAGAGATATTCAAATTAAAAAAGAGGGTATTGTCGTTTTTCAAAAAAGTAAAGTTAAATTAAAGAAAGTTGTCTGTCATACTATAAAAATCGAAGGTCGAAAGGGAGTTGTCGAATTAGATCAACAAAGTAGTTTTCATGAACTTAATAGTAGAATCGATAGTGGTTATTTCAAAGTCGAACAAGTTCGTGGTGATAAAATGAATATCAAAATAAAAAAACAAGGTTCTATTAAAGTAGAACGTAGTATTTTAGAAGTCTTAAGGGCAAGAACTAACGATGGAAGAATCCTAGTTTCTTTACCAGATTATATTCGTTATGGAACGATTGAGGTATCATCAGATCGTTCACTTGAGGGAATATTACCAGATCATACCAAAAACGAGAAGGTTTTAGTTCTTACTTCCGAAAGAGGACCTATTCAGTTCCGATAAGTGTCAAGTGACACTTTTTTTGTCAATTTGCTTGACTGGGGGGGGGTATGATTAGCTTATAATGAATATATACTAAAAGGAGCTGTTTTTGTCATGATAGAAAATCATAATCAACCGAAAAGGGTTTTAATTTTGATTACAGTTTTAGGACTTGTATTATTGACGATAGGTGGAACTTATGCAATCTTTACTTATGTAAAACAAGGTGAAAAAGAAAACGTCTTAAAAACTGGAACATTAGACTTTGTCTATGATGAAGAAAAAGAAAAAATGGGCAATGTTATAAATGTTAAAAATGGTCTTCCTATGAGTGATGAAGAAGGAAAAAGTCAAGAAACAGATGGAGTATTCGAGTTTAATGTAAAAGCAACAACGCAAGGAGCACCAATCTACTATGAAATATATTTAACAAAGGACTCAACTTCAACAATTCCTGAGAATCATGTAAGAGTATATTTAACCGAAGAAGGTAAAGATCTAGTTCCAACTTCAAAGAAAGAAGTAATTAATAGTTATCGAGATTTAGGAATTAGTCAATTATCTATTCTAAAAGAGCAAGAGGGAAAGACACTATATCAAGGAACTATAGATAATGGTCAAGCTAATTATCAAAAAACATATAAATTTAGAATGTGGTTAGACGAGAATGCCAATGCAACAAGAAATGGAGAATGGGTATATGGTGGTATGAATTTTTCGGTAAAAGTAAATGTCTATGCTTCAAATGAAGAATTAGCGCAACCCAAAGAATTATATGAAGATGGAACAGGAGCAAACATTCCTGATTTAGTAGAAGGACTGATTCCAGTTACCTTTGATACAAATGATAAAGCATGGAAGAAAGCTGATGTAACTAAAGAATGGTATGATTATGCCAAGTGGAATTGGGCAAATGCTGTAACGGTAGAGCAAAATCAAAGAGATAGTTTAATGAAAGCAGCCCCTGGAACTGAAATTCCAATGGAAGCAATTAATACCATGTGGGTATGGATTCCAAGATATGAATATGATTATGTTGGTATAAAAACAGTAGGTGGCACTCCAGTAACTAGTGTACAAAGTGATAATACGGAACATGATTGCTATGCAAATCCTGGAGCAATAGATATAAAATTCTTAAGTGAAACAAACAATAGTCAAGGAGGAAATTATAAATTACACCCAGCTTTTACATTTGGAACACAAGAATTAGAAGGATTTTGGTATGCAAAATTCGAACCAAGTTCTAAAGAAACTTGTACTATTAAAGAAACTGTAGAAAATACTGATTGTGATTCGTTAGATTTAACTCTTCAAATTAAACCGAATGCGATATCATGGCAAGGAATAAGAATATCAACTGCTTTTTTGATTTCACAAAATATGAACAGCAATGTAACATATGGATTTGGTAAGACGTCTGATGTGCATATGAGTAAGAACAACGAATGGGGAGCAGTTGCCTATTTATCCCAAAGTGAATATGGAAAGTATGGGAATCCAAATTATACTGAAGCTAATAAAGAAATATATGTAAACAAATCTAATACTTATGTTACTGGAAATAGTAATGGAACTCCAAGTACAAAAGAAACTAAAGAAGGGGAACAATATAAATATGATGATTTGACTCCTTTAGGAGATGGTCAAGGATTGGCAGGTCCAGGAGCTTCGACAACAGGAACAGTTTACGGAATATATGATATGTCTGGTGGAGCGTGGGAACGTGTCATGGGTGTAATTGAAGATGAAGAAGGAAATCCAAGAAGTGGAGAAACATCATCAATTAATTCTGGTTATAGAGGTAAAATAGCTAATGGAGAATATATAACCGGAAGAGATTTGCCAGAATCAAAATATTATGAATTATATAGCTATGGAAGCACAGTTGAAACAGGATGTAATGGTAATGTATGTTATGGTGAAGCTCTATCAGAAACATCAGGCTGGTACGATGATCGTTCATCGTGGCTTAAAATTAGCGGAAAACAATGGCTTATGCGAGGAGGTTATCCATTTGTATTTTACCAATCAGGAATATTTGGTTTTTCTGGAACTGACGGACAAGCATATCCATATAATACGTTCCGTCTTACACTTACTCCATAGCATTAAAAAATTTATTAAATAAAATTTAAAATTACGATTAACTATGTAACTAAAATTACATAGTTCAGGCTGTTGACAAAGTAAGATTTGAA
>CANQDB010000122.1 GCA_947591175.1 uncultured Bacilli bacterium | reverse complement strand
GACACTCTTTTGGCGGACGGATAGCAATATATTATGCATCTTGTTATCCTGTTACTAAAGTAGTATTGTTTGGGGCCCCTTGTGTAAGAGAAGATACTAGTCTTTCGACTAAAGAAAAATTCTTGAAGTCAGTAAAAAAATTACCTGGAATGAACCATTTAAGTGATTTTGCGAAAAAGCACATCGGTTCAGCGGATTACCGGAATGCTACTCCAATGATGCGTGATATTTTAGTGCAAGTAGTCCATCAAGATTTGAGTGAACAAGCCAAGAAGATAAAAGTTCCAACTTTACTAGTGTGGGGCGATAGAGATGAAGCAGCTCCCTTGGAAGACGCTAAAAAATTAGAAAAACTTCTTTCGGATGGTGGCTTGGTTGTCTTGGAAGGTTATACGCATTATGCCTATTTAGAGGCTTTACCACAAGTTGTTCGTATTTTAAAACAATTCTTATAAGGAGGAATAAACTATGTTGTTTTTATACCTTACTTTATTCTTTATTGTTTTGATATATTATTTTACCAAAACAAGGAAAGCACTTCATATGTTACAACAAAACCTTTATAACGAAAATCAACGTTATTTAAAATGGTTGGGTGAAAACTTGAAGAATGCTTTTTGGCATTTAGATCTTTTAGGTTTTGTTCTTTCTATTCCTTTTTTCTATATAAAGGATGATATTGCTATTAATGTATTGTTGATCTTACTTTGTGCTTTTTATGTCGTTTGTATATATCGCTCGATTATGCATGCAAGAAACGATCAAAACAAGAAACCTTTAGTAACGACCGCCCGTATTAAGAGACTTTGGGTTACTTTACTTGTTATTTTTATGGCTCCTGTTGTCTTTGGAATCGTGGTAGAGCGCTATTTACCTTTAACCCAATTATTGATTGCTCTTTTAGTAATCGGTAGTTACGTACTTGTTTATTTGGCAAATCTTATCAATTACCCAGTGGAAAGAATGGTTTTCCATCATTTTGCCAGAAAGGCTAAAAAGAAACTTGCTTTGATGAATCAACTTAAAGTAATTGGTATTACGG
Organism: uncultured Bacilli bacterium; assembly: GCA_947591175.1. GTDB lineage: Bacteria > Bacillota_I > Bacilli_A > RF39 > UBA660 > Faecenecus. The sequence continues at coordinate 2,488 of CANQDB010000122.1, read as the reverse complement.
GAAGTTATGGTAAGACTAGTTGTAAAAATATTCTAAATGATATTTTAAGTACAAAATATATAGTTAGACCGACACCTAAGAATTTTAATACTTACAATGGGCTTATGATTACGATTAATAATCACTTAGATAAGTTCGATGAATTTTTTATTGCGGAAATGGGAGCCTATACAAGGGGAGATATCAAAGGTTTATGTGATATGGTTCACCCACAGTATGGTATCTTAACGACAATTGGAACTGCTCATCTATCTTCGTTTGGTAGTGAAGAAAACATTCAAAAAACGAAGTTCGAACTTATCGAATCTTTACCTGAAGATGGAGTGGCAGTCTTAAATAAGGATGATCCAAAACAGGTTAATTATCAATTACAAAATAAAGTTAAAAAGATTTGGATTGGAATTGATAATATTACGGCTGACTTACTTGCTAAAAATATTAAATGTACCAACAAAGGAACTTCTTTTGATTTAGTAATTAGAGGAGATAAGAAGAATTATCCATTTGAAACTAAGTTGTTAGGAAAACACAATGTCTATAATTTACTAGCAAGTATTGCTTTAGGCTTAGAGTTTGGTATTAAGATTCCAGAATTACAACAAGCAGTTAGAAAAGTTAAAGCAGTCGAGCATCGTTTGGAGTTAAAGAGACTAGGGGACATGTATCAAATAGATGATGCCTACAATTCGAATCCGGTTGGTGCTAAAATGGCTCTTGAAGTTTTAGGTATGATGGATGGAACAAAAGTAGTCGTAACGCCTGGCATGACAGAGTTAGGTAAAAAAGAGAATAAATATAATAAGATTTTTGGTACCCAAATGAAGGGGTTAACTGACTATGTTATCTTGGTGGGTAAGAAACATACCGAACCAATTTACGAAGGTTTAATCGAAAGTGGTTTTGATAAAGATAAAATTTTTATTCTTAACGACGTTCGTAAGGCTTACCCTCTAGTTAGTCAATTGAAGACTAAAGATGAAGATATCTATGCACTATTCGAAAACGATTTACCGGATAGTTTATTAACAAATGAGGAGTGATTTAAATTATGAAAATTAAAGTGGGAGTTATTTTTGGTGGCGAAAGTGTCGAACACGAAGTAAGTATTATTTCCGCTATCCAAGCAATGCATAAGATGGATAATGAAAAATACGATATTATTCCAATCTATATTACGAAGGATCGGGAATGGTATACAGGAGAAGTCCTTAAGGATATCGAAACTTTCCGTGACATGGATTTAGTAAAAAGATATGCTAAGAATGTAGTACTTTATTATCGCAAAGGTAATTTCGTCCTTCAGACAAAAGGTTTCTTTAAGCGCATCGTAACGGATATCGATATTGCTTTTCCGATAGTTCATGGTACTAACGTCGAGGATGGAGTACTTCAAGGTTATTTACAATCGATTGGTATCCCATTTGTGGGAAGTGACGTGTATGCCTCAGTTGTCGGTCAAGATAAAGTCTACATGAAGAACATTTTCGCTCAAGAAAAGTTACCAATGTGTCCTTATCTATGGTTCTATGATAGTGAATATCTCGAAGATAACAGTAAGATTTTAGAAAAAGTTTCGAAAGAACTAAAATATCCTGTTATCGTAAAGCCGGCAACACTTGGAAGTAGTATTGGAATTCATCCTGCCAAAGATGAGAAAGAATTAGTTGAAGGAATTGACGATGCAATTAAATACGATCATAAGATTATCGTCGAAGAGATGGTTCAACATTTGACGGAAGTAAACATAAGTGTTTTAGGTAACTATGAGAATGCTACGACTTCGGAGATTGAAGAAGTAATTCCTGAAAAAGATTTCTTAACGTTCGAAGATAAGTATTTGTCTTCCAATGGCAAAAAGGGTTCTAAGTTTAAAAGTTCTAAAGGAATGGTTTCGACAAATAGATTAATTCCTGCTTCTATTAGTGACAAGTTAAAGGACGAGGTAAGAAAAGTTGCAATAGATGCTAATCGTGCCTTAGGTTCTAGTGGAGTTTCGAGAATTGACTTCTTAGTCGATAATAAAGCGAAAAAGGTATATATTAACGAAATCAATAGTATTCCTGGATCTTTAGCCTTTTACCTATGGGATCCGTTAGGTAAAGATTATACGACTCTTTTAGATGAAATGATTAATATTGCTGTTAAAGACTACAAAAAAAGAGTTAGTAAAACGCACTCTTTTGAAAGTAATATCTTGAGTGGTTACCATGCTGGTAGCAAAGGTCTTAAAGGTGCAAAGGGAGTTAAAGGAACCAAAGGAAAATTGTATTAAATCTTGTGAAAAGCAAGGTTTTTTCTTTATGGTAAAAATTGGAATAAACTTTTTATAAAAACAAGTTGACTAGCAAACTTATGTATGATATTCTAAATTTAGAAATTGTCAATTGGATATAATATATACAAAATTGGAGGTGTAATTATGAAGGATAAATTAATTGGTAATGAAAAAAACATTCTATTTTATAATGATGTAGAAGGAAATATTAAA
>CANQDB010000121.1 GCA_947591175.1 uncultured Bacilli bacterium | reverse complement strand
GGTTTATCGTAAGCCTCTCTCTTTTTGCATTCAGAAGGGACTCCATCGCGTGCTTGTTTTTGTTTGAACTTTCTTAAAGCCATGTCCAAATTACCATTTCTTACTGGAACAGTATTCATAATTTCCCCTCCCTTCCGCATTTCTAAAATCGATTATAACAAAAAAACGTTGATATTTCAACATTTTTTTACTTTTTTTGCATTTTTAGACCGTTTTATTCGTCTTAGTATACACTTTCCCACTCGCTTTTTGAATTGACGAAGCTTCCTTCAAAAATTTATCCTTTAAATCTTCGTAATTTCTTGGGAATAAAGCATAACCATAAGACTTCCAATTGTCTAACATCGGATAGATATCTTTTTCGATAAACTCTAAAGAATAACGATGGATAGAATCTAAAACACGATCGTGAGTTTCTCTCGTATATTGATTGTAAAAGTCCTCTTCATCTTTTGGAAGAGTGCCCCCTAATTCGTGAGCAACTGTGATAAATGATAAATGCCTAATTTCTTCAAACTTATTAGTTCCTTCCGTCATAGGTGTAAACATATAGTAATCATAGGCATCATAAATATCTGATACATCTAATTCTTTTTTAGTAATTTCTTTTTGCATTATTATTCATTCCTTCTTTTTTTAAAGTTCGCTTACTATTGTAACAAAATCTTTTTTAAATTACCACTTGGTTTACACAAAATGACACTATTACTTATAAAGACATGGCCATTTTATAAGCAATAACATAAAGGAAACGTAGGAATGAACCGATATAACGACCTATTTCTAATACGACCGGAACTAGATAATAAATAGAAAACATCATTAAGAAAATGATTGCTATTTCTTTTAAAAGATTATTTGATAAAACTTTCTTTATCATTTGATATCACATACATTTCCATCGTGAAGACGTCTTAAAGCCGAACCTAAACTACGACCGACATCTAAGATACTTTCGATAACGTGATAAATAGAATTTAATAAAGTACCTGAAATATTGATACCACCTTCCATCCTTAATAGTTCTTCATTTTTTAATTCTTTCATGCTCTCCTCCTTATTCATTACATTTTAATGGGCGTGTAAAGCCATCTAGGATACCTGCCACTAGAACGGCAACAGTGGCAAGCACACATCCGACAACTAAAGAGATGCCTCCGCCTTCCGTTGTTAAAAGTTCTTGATTCGATAGTTCTCTCATTCAACCACCCCCTTTCCATAAGAGATTAGATAATCCCAAAGATTTTCTTTAGATTCTTCAAAAGATACTTCATAATAATGATTTTCTAAATAATCAAAAGAACTTGTTTTTAGATTGGCTTCAGTAAGAAGAATACCATCGTTTAATTGGTTTCCCACTACTTCGATGGAATCTAACGTTACTTTAGTATTACCTATATTAATAGTGTTCGATTTGTAGATTAAGTCTTCTTGGTTACTAGGAAATATAATCTTTAAGCTATCTTTAGCTGTCGCCACAGCGGTTAAAGAAAAAGTCTTAGTAAAATACAAGTTACTAATAATAACTAAGACTATTAGAAATAGAACTAAAGTAAGAATGGACAATAGCCAATACTTTTTTATTTGGGAAACTCTAGATGGATAAATAACTTTATCATATCTAATCATTAGCCAACTCCTTTTTAAAGATAATTTTCTTTTGATATAGATCTTTATTTGATTGCCGATGCGATATAACTAAGAAAGTCTTATCAGGATATAGTTTAAACATGGCTTTAAGAATCTTTCTTTCGGTGGGCACATCTATTTCACTAAAACTCTCATCAAAAATATAGAGTTCTGCTTTCTTAAGTAGAGTTCTAGCAATTAAGATTCTAGCCCGTTCTCCACCACTTAGGTTAAAACCATTTTCTTCTAAAAGATAAGAATAACCTAAAGTACTTTTATCTTTGATAAAGTTTAAGTTGGCAACTTCTGAAACTTTTAGAAATTCATCATACGAATAGTCACGATATAAAACGACATTTTGATAAACTGTATCTGTAAAAAGTATTTCTTCTTGGGATAGATAACTTATTTTAGAACGCCAGGAATATAGAGCGTAATCGGTGATATCTCTATCATCTAAAAAGATAGTCTGATTAGGTACAGTAACGTATCTTAATAACAATTTGACAAAGGTACTTTTACCACTTCCGCTATCGCCATAAATGAGAATCTTTTCTCCTTTTGGCAGGAAACATGAAAAGTTCTTTAAAAGTACCTGATTAGGTAGATAGTGATACGTTAGGTTTTTAATAGTGATTCCTTTTTGCCAATCTTTTAAAATGGCTTTGGATGCGAATTCTATATCTTCACTAGGACACTTTCTAATTTCTTCTAAACGTTTGATGATAAGAGGATAGATATTAAATTTATCGTAAAACGTTAAAAGATTTTGGAAAGATGCCACTAGATAAGTAGATAAAGTATAAGAAGCAAAGAACTTAGAAGTAGAAAGAGTTCCATTTAAGACTTTCTCACCACCAATTAAAAGAAGCAACAATAAGAGGACTTTCGTCCCATAAGTTTGAAAGATACTTTTTTTCATTAGACTAGTCGCGACTTCTTCTTTGGTATTTAAAACACCTTTATAAATAGATGCTAAATGATTACTGAAAGATGCTTCCATCTGTAAATTTTTAATCGTGCTAATGCCTTCTATTGCTTCACACAAAGAACTATGTTCAAGACTTGCCTCTTGAATATAATTTGTCATCTTTTCTTTTAAAGGTCTTCGAAATAGTCTAGATATTACAAAAAACAAGACTAATCCTCCACCTAAAAGATAGGCTATAGATGGAGCAATCAAAAGAAGAGTTATTCCTAAAATGATAAAGGAAATACCATCTAATAAGATAGATATAAAAAAATTTAAAAGACCATCGTTTAATTCATTTAAATCTTGAAGACGGGAAAGTACTTCTCCAGTAGGTCTATTTTTAAAATAAAGATAAGGAAGTGAAAAGAGATGAGTCACGGTTTGGGTAAATAGATAACAGTTCAACTGATTAGTAAAGCACAAGAATAGTGAATTCCTTAATATTTGAAAGGCCATATAGAAGGAGGTGATAAGAAAAAAGCAAATAAAACCTGTTATTAGATTGGTGGATGAATAACTACTTATTCCTTCTTCTAAAAAAATTTGAAAGGAGAACGAGGATATAACTTGTAGAATCCCAAATAAAACTGATAAGAGAATACCCATGGTAATTGTTTTTCTTTTAGAAGAACAAAATAACAGAATTTCCTTTTTAATTGATACTTTTTTCTTTTCTTTAATAATTGGCCTTATAGGGGTGAAAATTAGATATTTGTTGGTCGAGATACGTTCAAATTCGTGAAAAGACAAAGAACGAATACCAATGGCTGGGTCAGCTATGGTTATTATCTTTTTAGAAGTGTTTATTTCGTGAATTACTACGAAATGATGATAACTATCGTTTACTAATGTATGAGCAATACAGGGTAACTCTTCTTTGGTAAGCATACGGAAATCCCCTTCTACTCCTTTAGTAGAAAATCCTAAAGATTTTCCTG
>CANQDB010000120.1 GCA_947591175.1 uncultured Bacilli bacterium | reverse complement strand
AAAGATGTCGAATACAAAGATACAACTTTTTCTCTTTTACAACAAGACAAAGAATCAAAAGAAAACACTCTTCGCATTTATAATGAAATATTTTTACGAGAATATAAACTTCACTATATATGCACGGATGATATCGTCGATATTGATTCCACTGTTAAGAAAATTATTGCCATGGGTAAGACTCGCAAAGATAATTCACCGAGCGAAGCTCTTAAGAATTTTTATGAATCATATAACCATTACAGTTTGGAACTAAATGATTACTCATTAAGAAATGTAACTTTATTTAACGATTATGATGAGACACAAGAAGAAAATAGTAAAATCTATGAACAAAACACAAGAGTAGATGTAATTGCTATGTATCAAGGAGTTAGATTAAATCTTATCGAACTACTAGCCAAACTCCAAGATGATATCGCGGAAAACAAAGACTTGATAAGTAAACAAGATCGTCATTTGTTTGAAGATATCCTATTAAATACTGTGGGAGAAAAAATTAGGAATCGTATCAACTCATCCAACGAATGGGTTCAAAAAATAAATAATATTATGACGGATATGCAAGAACATAGTGCTCTTAGATTTAAGTTAGTTTGGAAAAGTATCGCTCCGACAACTGAAGATGAAATTGATACCCGTGATTTAGTTCGGATATTAAAAATGGACCCAAAACTTTTAAAAGATTCTGATACAGAAAAATTAACTAATCACTTCCGTAGCAAGATTAAAAAGGCTGAGTTATTATACCAAGATTCGTATACTGCTTTTTCCAAAATAATTAGCGAAGTGCTAGATTATCGTACGTGGTTCACCTTCCAATTATTCTACCAAAGGGAAGGAGATAATCCAAAAGAATTAACCGATAAAACATTTAGCAAGTTTAGTGGTGGAGAACGAGCTAAAAGTATGTATATTCCGCTTTTTGCTAGCGTTTATGCGAAATTAAATGTTGCAAGACCTTCGGCTCTAAGACTTATTGCCCTAGACGAAGCCTTCGCAGGTGTTGATGACGATAATATCAGAGAGATGTTTGGCATATTAAAACTTCTAAACATCGATTTCATTATAAATTCCCAAGCATTATGGGGCGATTACGATACAGTTGAAGATCTATCTATTTGTGAGTTAATCAAGGCTCCAAATGCTCCTGTTGTAACGGTAGAAAGATATCGTTGGAATGGTAAATATAAAGAAATCATTAATGATCGCAAAGAGTACAACGAGGAAAATAATTATGCATGAATATACTAAATATTTTAAAAGTGAACCAGGCTTTGAAAGGTTTATTCGTGAACTTTACAGGAAATATGAGTTGACTGGCAAGATAACAGGGACAATAAAACTAAATAAAATTACAAAAATAGAAAGTATTACCTTATCACGTTTTTTAGGAGAGGCCTTACCTGAAAATGAAGACGTAAAAATATCAGTTAGAAAAATAACTAAGATTATGGAGAACTCACGATATCCTGACTTTGAGTGGACTACTCTTATTTCAGAATATTTGGGGATCAATATAAGTACCAAAAGGGAAAGAAAAGAATTACAGAATCAAAAAGAAACAAAATTCTTCCAAACTATCATCAAAAGCAACGATGGTAGAGGAAACAAGTGGCTACAGGACGTTATTGAAAATAAGCAAAATCCCTATATCATTCTCCATAAGCAATATCAAAAAGATCCCCAAAAACTCGAGATAGAACTACATAATATTTTAGAACTAGTAAATAATCTACCTAAAGACAACGTTTTATTATCAATTTTTGCCTCAACTTTTACCAAAGATCCACATTATCTCGATTTGGATAATCATCATAGTAATCTTTTCTTCTATGCTTTAACTTATTTTAATAAGTCAACTTATCCAAATACGCGTGAAGAAAAAATAAAACTTTTGGCTAAATTTCATATCAACATCGACAACCTATCTAATTTTGTGCTTACTTATGACCTCCAATCTGACAAAAATTACATAAACGAATTTACTAAAGAAGGTCAAACGCTTATCTTGAATATTCAAAACATATTAAATAGCACTTACTTTGATAGTTCTAAGAAAAAAGTTTTTATTTTTGAAAATCCTTCCATATTAACAGAGATTATAGTTCAGTCAATTCCTTGCAGTGTGGTTATTGCTGGAGGCTTTCCTAACAACAGTGTTTATCTTCTTCTAGATAAGTTGGTAGAAACTGGAAATACTTTATTTTATAATGGCGATTTTGACCCTGAGGGAATTTGGATTGCTAATAAGCTAAAGGAAAAGTATGATGATCACTTAGTATTATTTTGCTATTCTAAAGAAGATTATGAAAAATGTATTTCGAAAGAAGCGATAAGTGAAAAAAGACTTAAAAAATTAGAAAACATTACCACAAAGGAATTACAAAATATGAAAACACTTTTATTACATAATAAGAAATCAGCATATCAAGAAAATAATAAAGAACGCCTAATAAGTTTTATAAAAAATCAGCAATAGTTTGTATTGTTGGTTTTTTGTTTTGAAAAGAATTTTTATACATAATCTTATAGTAGAGGTGGAAACATGAACTATAGACAAGAAACTATCGGAATTGTCGTAGATGCAGCTAGGGGAGGAACAGATACAGGAGCTACTGGAAATGGCTTAGTTGAAAAAGAAGTGACCTTAGAAATATCTAACTATATGCAAAAAAGATTTCAAGAATTAAACATCCCAGTCAAAGTGACAAGAGAAAGTGATACGACTTTAACCGATACTGAACGTAGTGAGATAATTCTCAATGCTTTTGTTGATGGCACTAAAGTTATAGTTTTATCAAATCGACTAAATTCGGGTGGAGGAGAAGGTACTGAAGTTATCTATGCCTTACGAAACACTGATCAACTAGCTCGGAATATCTATGAATCAATTGGTGATGAAGGCCAAATTATGCGTAAATATTACCAACGTCGCTTACCCGAAGAATTAAGTAAAGATTACGAACCTATTATCCGTAACACATCTCCTTTGCAAACAGTTATCATAGATTATGGCTTTGTCGATAACGAAGCCGATTCTCGAAGACTGAAAGAAAACATTGAAATCTACGCCGAAGCAGTCGTTCGGGCAGTAACAAGGTACCTTGGACTTCCTTATACAAGCCCAAGTGGTCAACTAGATAATACCTATACTGTCAAAGAAGGCGATTCTATTTATAGTATTGCTAATCAATTTGGAATTTCTACTGAGGCAATTCTAGACGTCAATAATCTTTCAAGTAATAATTTAACTATCGGCCAAGTGTTAATCATTCCAAGAATTGATGAAATGGTCACAACAACTACTCCTTATACAGTTCAAAAAGGTGATAGCCTATACGAAATAGCTAAGAAATTTGACACGACTGTTCAAGCAATCGTCACCTCAAACGATTTAACCTCAAATGAATTATCCATCGGCCAAATTTTGCAAATTCCTAATAGTGGTAGCAGTGGAATGCCAACTAACGACCAAATCTATACTGTGCAAAAAGGAGATAGTCTTTATAAAATTGCTCAAAAATTCGGCGTCACAGTAAATGATATTATCAGAGCCAATAATCTCACTACTTCTGATTTACAAATAGGCACTCAGTTATTGATTCCTAATCCAAACTAAAGGGGCTGTTGGGAAATTAAGTGATTAATTTCTTGACAGTTTCTTTTCTTTTGGCTTTACATATGGAAATTTTTCTTT
>CANQDB010000119.1 GCA_947591175.1 uncultured Bacilli bacterium | reverse complement strand
GACGTTACATAATGTAGATAGTTACTGCCAATAAAACCCGCTCCACCGGTTATTAAAAACTTCATTTACTAACACCTCAATTTAAGTGTAGCATATTTTCAATTATTACGATATACTTTTAATTTCTTATCGGTTTCCTGAGTTCAGGAAACCGATACTTAAACTACTCTTTTTAATATTGTTTTCTTAATTTTTTATTTAGATTCAATTCTCTTTAATTCTTCTCTTTCAAGATCTTTTATAGATTTCTCTAGAGTTGGTAGATTTTCAAGTATATTACCACCAAGTTCTTTAATTGCTTTTCTAACTGTTTTCCTACATTATAATAAGTTATACAAGCATCATTTTCATTATCTATATTGTCTTTTTTTAGTTTTGCTTCTGTTTAAGTAATACGGAATAAATTTGCACCTAATTCTTCACTTCCCATTTTTGACGCAACTTTAGGCACTGCTATCGTTTTGCCGAATTCAGGAAAATGATCATTAATGTTATTATTACTAGTTTCACAAGCAATCATTGAACGTTTTATAACTTTATGAAAGTTTTCCCATTTAATATACTCTAGTAAAGACATTAGTACTCGTGCTTCCTAGAACTTATTCCCAAATTCATCAAAAAATAAAAACATCATACATCTAAAGATAAGATATTATACATAAGTTTTGACGGTCAACTATTTTTCATAATTTTTTACAATACAAAATTACTACACTAAAATCAATATAAATTATTATACAAAAATTTATTAATTGCAAAAAATAAATTTACGTTTCTTAACAGTTTCCCGAACTCAGGAAACTGTAAAATAAATGTAAAAAAAAGACTATTTTGTCTCTTCGTCAAAACAAGAAGTAATTTCTCTTCTCACTTTTTGAAAAAGCGTATCTAGTCTTTCTTGAACTTCGATAAAATCTAAATATAAAGGGTACTCTTGTAATTCGTTTAACAACTCTTGTATCTTTTCTTCATATTCTTTTGTTTCTTGATAATTTCCACTTGCTTCTTTTCGAACTAATTCCTTTTGCCATTTTTTAATTTGCTTAATCCGACTTTGAATCTCCGTGTTATTTTCCATCTTTTCACTTAACATCTGATACATTTGATAAAGTTCACTAGTTTTAATAACTTCGACTAATTCGACTACTTTATTCTTTACTTGTTTCTTTAACGAGTTCTCCATCGATACTCCAAGTCTTAGCCTCCGTTATCTTAACGGGAATAATTTTACCTATCAAACTAGTATCTCCATCAAAATTTATTAACACATTCGTATCCGTGTATCCATATAAAGATGTTTTCATCGAAGCATTGCTACCCTCTACTAAAACAGGAACAATTGAACCAACCATTTTTTGGTGATTCATCAAAAAGTAGTTATTTAAAACTTCATTTAAACGATAAAGTCTTTCCTGTTTTTCTTCTTCCGAAGTATCGTCTTTAATTTTCGCAGCCGCTGTTCCCTCACGTGGAGAAAAGATAAAACTGAAAGCATTGTCGAACTTACATTCTTCAACCAAATCGACTGTCTCTTGAAAGTCTTCTTCGGTTTCTGTTGGAAAGCCTACGATAATGTCTGTGGAAATAGTAACTCTTGGAATTCTCTCTTTCATTTTATGAAACAATGTAAGGTACTCTTCCCTCGTATAACGTCTACCCATAAGTTTTAAAATACGATTGCTACCAGATTGCACAGGTAAATGAATACTTGGCATAATGTTATCGTATTTAGCAATAACATCGATCATTTCATCTGTAAAATCCCAAGGGTGACTCGTCATAAATCTAATTCTAGGAATTCCCGTCTTAGCCACTTCCTCTAATAAATCAGATAGTCCATAACCATCTTTTAAGTCTTTTCCATAAGCATTAACGTTTTGTCCTAAAAGAGTTACCTCTTGATATCCTTCAGAAATTAATTCCTTAACTTCTTTCAAAATATCATCCATCGCTCTACTTCTTTGCTTACCTCTAGTATAAGGTACGATACAATAAGTACAAAATTTATCACAGCCGTAGATAATATTGACGTAAGCCTTGAAAGAGTTAGCCCTTTTTACTGGCATATCTTCGATGATGTTACCTTCCTTAGAATAAACTTCGATTTCTTGTTTCTTTTCATGAATTGATTCGTAAAGTACTTCTGGTAGCCTATGAATATTATGGGTTCCAAAAACGAAATTGACAAACCGATAATGATTCATTATTTCCTTGACGACTCCTTCTTCTTGAGCCATACAACCACATACTCCAACTAAAAGATTAGGGTTTTCCTCTTTTAAATGTTTAAGACGTCCTAACATTCCGAAAGCTTTATTATGAGCATTTTCTCTAATCGAACACGTATTAAGTAACACTAAATCACTATTTTCATAAGAATCACATTCACTAAAACCTAACTGTTCGAGCATAGCCTTAATATTTTCCGTATCGTGCTCGTTCATTTGACAACCATAAGTTTTAACGTAGTAAGTTTTACCTTTACCAATCTTTTCATATTTTTTAGGAATCTCATACTTTTCCTTTTGCACTTCTTCGTGTCCCCTACTTCTTGCTTTTTTATAATCTGGAAGTAACACTTTATCACCCTCTTTGTTAACCGAACTTATTATAATATAGAAATAATTTTTTGGCAAACGAAAAGAGAGCCCTAAACACTCTCCGTTAATAACGTATTGATCATTTCATCCATCGTTCCCTTTTTGTTATTAAAAATCTCCTCTTTAATAACATCAAAATTCGTTTGAATGAACTTAATAATCTTTTCCATACTTGGTAATAGAGGTTTATCCTCTAAATTATCAATAATTATCTCTAAGTTTGAAAGACGCGAATACTTCCCGTAATTATTTGTTTTAATATACGTATCGTACAAATTCTTAAATGAAACGATATCGATATTAGTAAAACGTTCATCTTCCAAAATCTTAACAGTCGTATAAATGTAATTATCGTTAATAGATTTGTCTAAGATAGTTTCTCCTCGAATATTTTGAATATTTGGCATAAAGTTCTTATTCTTCTTTAACTTTTGAATAATTTGGGCCACTTTCTTATAGTCGATAGAAACTAAGATATGAGCAAACGTATCTCCATCTTTATTTTGATGGTTGACATCCCACTCTTTATTCTTCATGTGTTTTAATACGAGGTCGTAAGCCCCATACTTTAGTAAGCGGCTTAAAACATCATCACCGTTTTCGTCCGTCGTATTAATATTAACGTGTTTCTTTGCCAAGAGAGTATCGACTAAATCGAAGTGTCCTTCCTTCATGGCCTCAAATATCAGCACCGGATCTTCTTCGCAAGCCGTAATCGCTTGGGTTATATCATAAAACATTTTAAATACACCTCTTAATTTTTCACGGGACAACTAACTATTCTAGCAGCAACTTAGTCCCTTGTCAAACAATTCGAAAGAATTTTCTTTTAGTTGACACTTTCGAAATTTTCTATTTGCCCTTTTTTAAAAGACCGCTACATTATACCATAAAGTAGCCAATTTGTCAATAAAATCAAGGGTTTATATTACTATAATGATACCTCCTAAACTATTTTATGCAAAAAATACAAGGTGCTTTAGGCACCCTGTAAAGTAGGTTACTTTATCTAAATCTCATACTAGATATTCTAGTTTTTTAAATTGAAAAGCCCAATAATCAATTAACATGTTACAATTCAACACTATGGTACAAGAACTACACGGAATGTATAATGGAATTGAGG
>CANQDB010000118.1 GCA_947591175.1 uncultured Bacilli bacterium | reverse complement strand
ACCATGGATTTTCTAAAGAACTGTAGATCGAAGTTTGATAAGTATCTAAAGACGTAATTTGATTCATAGTATTATACGTGTCATACAAGTTATTCATACGATAAAATTCGGAATTATTTGCACCTATTTCTTCACTAAAATTCCTAATCTCTTCTTGGGCTTTACTATCGTAATCACTTAATAAAACATAGTTTTCATCGTGATTTACTAAATAACACATTGGAAGGGCTACAAGAAGTGGAACCAGTAAGAAAAACTTATAATCTTTTTTTACGTGACTTAGGTAAATAGCAATTAGTAATAATGCTATTTCTCCTAGAAATACCAAATGGTAACTTTTATCGGATACTTGTGTTAAATAACCAATCGTAAGTGGTACTACTAAAAGAATGATAATAGTTCGCCAAGGTATTTCTTTTTCCCTTTGAGGTAAGTTCTCCAAGAAGTCTACTACTAAGAGTAAAACAAGTGGAATAAAGGGAATAAATATCTTACCACGAGCATAAAGGCCCCCATTTAGAATGAAACTAAAAAGCGGAAAGATAAATAGGCATAGTAAGAAAATCGATAAATACTTGATCTCTTTTTTATGAGTAAAGATTCCTACTAACAAAGTAACTAAGGCAATAATTGGTAACCCCATCGAATAATTTTGATATAAGAGGTTTCCTAAACTTAAATCTGGAATAAAGTAACTTAAAAAATTAGTACTAGCACTTGTTCCCCTGCCATTTAGTAAAGCAAATAACGATGGAACTAGTAAGAACGAGGCCATTAAAACTCCTAAAATAAGAGTTCCTATGAAAGGTAAAAAGATAGTCTTAATTTTCTCTTTAGTAATCTTTTTTTCTTGTTGAAAATAACTATATAAAAAGTATAATCCTAAAACTAATAAGGCACTAGCACTATAGAAGTAGCTGGTAATGCAAATAAGAAATACACTTAGAGCGAGTAAACTCTTTTTCTTTTTCGAAAGATACGCATCTACTCCAAAAAAGCCCATAAGTAAAAATGGTAGATAGTTAACGAACATTATCTGTCTATGAAAGTGATATAAAACTGGACTTGCTGTAGCAAAAAGTACGCTTCCGACAAAGGCCACATTATTAGAATACTTTTTATGGATGAAGAAAGCGTAAATAAGAACAATACTAGCTAGATAAGTAACCATATTTATAGCTTGCATGTAGGTAACCATCGAGATATTTGGAAACAAATACGATAAAGTTAGCCATGGCGAATATAGTCCGTAGTAAGATAGAGCAAAAATATTCATTCCACTGCCAAGATGTAAAGCTAAATTAGGAAAGAAGTTTCCTGTTTTATAGAAAAGATTTCGAAAGTAGTCCGCGAACATTAAATGTTGGTTTAACCAATCGGTCGTCGAGCCAAAAAGATAGTCTCCATTTTTACAAAAAGCAAGCAAAAAAAGGCTGATTGTTAAAAGTAGAATAATACTTAAAGTTTTCTTTTTCATAATCCACTTCCTTGTGATATCTCAAATTCTTTAACATATCTTTATTATATAATAAAACGAAGTCTTTAAGGAAGAGATTTTATGACAAAAGAAAAATTTATCAAATCGACGATAATCCTCATGGTTGGGGGTGCTATTACTAAATTTTTAGGCATGTTTATTAGAATTATCATGACAAGACTTGTAGGTCTCGATGGAATCGGTTTATATATGTTAATCTATCCTACTTTTTCACTATTTATGACTTTATCTCAACTAAGTATGCCGACAGCCATTTCTAAAATCGTCGCCGAAGACACTCATAACAACAAAAAAGTGGTCTTTACGGCTATTCCCCTAACTTTATGTTTTAACCTCTTTTTAATTGGTCTAATCATTCTAATTGCTCCAGTATTAGCTAATCAGTTCTTAAAAGAACCACGGGCTTACTTACCTATTTTATCTATTGCTCTAGTTCTTCCGTTCGACGCTTTATCCAATCTGTTAAGAGGTTATTTTTTTGGTAAACAAAAAATGTTTCCCCACGTTTTATCCCACATTTTAGAGCAACTAATAAGACTTACTTTAATTATTTTAATAACCCCAATGCTTCTTAAAATAGATATAATCTATGCTGTCTCAGGTCTCGTTTTAGTAAATATGGCTAGTGAACTTTTATCGATTGGTATACTTTTTGTTTTCTTACCCAAGAACTTTAAATTAACCAAGAACGATATAAAACCAAGTCGTGAAAATTTAAAAGAAATCTTAGAGATTGCAATTCCCACGACTGGTGGACGTTTAATCGGTTCCATCGGTTATTTTTTAGAGCCCATTATTTTAACGTCCACTTTACTATTCGTTGGCTACTCTAACAACTATATCGTAACCGAATACGGAATCGTTTCCGGATACGTTATGCCTTTGCTCTTACTTCCAGGTTTCTTTACTAATGCTATAAGTAATGCCCTACTACCCGTCATTTCCAAAGCCTACATAAAAAATCAAAAGGACTATGTCAAAAAGAAAATCAAACAAGCAATCATCTTTTCTCTTTTAATTGGCGTACCTTATACTCTATTACTAATGGCCAAGCCAAACTTCTTTTTACAACTATTTTACCATACCGAGCACGGTGGAACCTATCTTCGTATTATCGGTCCAATCTTCTTGCTATATTACATCCAAGCACCCTTAGCTGCCAGTATGCAATCGATGAATCTCTCCAAAGAGATGATGTACGATAACCTAAAAGGAATACTTATAAAAACTGTACTCCTCTTACTAACTTCTTTCTTAAAAATAGGAATGTACCCTCTATTAATTGCCACCACTGGAAGTGTCCTTGTCACAACCCTTAGTCATTATCTACATGTCAAAGAAAAGTTAGAAAAAAGCACTAATTATTGAAAACTAGCACTTAAAGTTCAAACAAAGTATTACTAAACTATTACAAATTCTATTTCTTCGAGCATCATTTCTAGACAATTTAATATATCGTCAAAATCGATATTTTTGGCATACTCGTACTTTCTTTGATATATTTTCCATTTACTTCTTAAGATTTCACTATTTTTAAGCAAATACAAAGTTATCAACGGTTCTCCATTATATTCTCTTTTAGAAAAGGTAGCCATAATAGCCTTCTTAAAATTAGCAATCCTAATATTCTGCCACTCTTTTGTGTAGATTAAATAGATATCGTAAAAATCTCTCATCCGCCCATTTAATTCCGAACGACTTAAAATAGTTTCGATTTTCTCAGCTAAAACTGTTTCAATATTATAAGCCCATAGATTAATATATCCTTCTCCCAACACAGGTTTATACTTATATCTAATTTCTTTTGGCGTTATGGGGTCACCCGTAACTATATCGATATGAAACTTCTCTTTAACATTTTCAAAATTAACCTGAATATCTACTCTAAATCCACCATATTCATCTTCATCACGGATTAAAGATATCCCTAAATAAGTTAATTTAGCCCCATCATTAATTTCTATGGATGTTATCTCTTTTATCATTTTAATTATTGTTTTTTCATTAAATATAGCATTTCGAAAAGCCGTGTCTATATCCATTGTCGTTCTATTTTCTACTCCAAATAACGTCGTTAAATAAAATCCACCTTTTAAAATAAAATTATCTCTATATTTACTTATGGATAGTCTTTCTATAAATCTATCGTACATATATAGTCTAAGTAAAGTATTAAAATCAATATTATTTTGACTACTAATATTTCTAAGTTTATCCTTTAGTTGCATACTATTCATAGAATATCTCCATA
>CANQDB010000117.1 GCA_947591175.1 uncultured Bacilli bacterium | reverse complement strand
AGCAGTTTTACCAACACCTGCTTCTCCAATTAAAACTGGGTTATTTTTGGTCTTTCTCGATAAAATACGGATGACATCACGAATTTCTTCATCCCTACCAATCACGGGATCAATTTTATTATCAATAACACTTTTTACGATATCGCGTCCATATTTTTCTAAAACATTTTCTTCTGGTTGGTTATCATTATACATAATTATCCCTCTTTTCAAATGTTAGTATACGCCCAAAATTAGCACTTGTCAATATTAAGTGCTAATTTGTCATCTATTCTTATTTTTCATAAAAAAAGAGTTTTTATACCCTCTTCTTAATTTCTTTTATTTTCAGCAATAAGTTCTAAATCAGTAGTTAATTGTTTAATTCTTTCTATGATTCTTCTTGCTTTTACTTTATCAACTCCACTATTCGATAAAGACAAATGCTCTTCTAATTCTTTTAAATTTAAATTTGATGTAAAAAAGGTTGTTCGATTATTATTCATCCTTTCTTGCAAAATCGTTCCGAGAATTTCGTCTCGACCCCATTCCGTTACCTTTTCTGCTCCAATATCATCAAGCAATAAAATATCTGTATTCATTAATTCTTTCATTTTATAAGAAAAATCATCAAAATCTTTTAAAGAACGTAAAACCTCAGGAAAATAAACAATAGAAACACTTACATTTTTCGTTTCATGAAGTTCATTTAAAAGAGCACTAATTAAATAAGTTTTTCCAGAGCCAAAGCTTCCATGTAAATAAAGACCTTTTTTATTTTGCGTTGGATCATATTCTTCATAAAAAGTATCTAACCATTTAATAATCGGAATTTGCTTTTTATCTTTCATATCAATATCTTTCATGCGTACTTTTTTCTTTTGTTCTTCTTCTTTTTTGTACACTTGTTGTTGATATTTACAAGGTTTATAAGTAAAATACAAAGTTTCTTCTTTCACTTCCGGAATTACAAGATGTCCTATATAGGCATTTTTACACATATAAATTCCTTTACAAAGACTGCAATTTCTTTTTTCTTCTATTGCATTTTCAAGTTGACTTGTTTTTTGCATCGCCTTTTTTGGATCTAAATGTAACGATTTTACTAAACAAGCAAACTCTTGATTATTACACGCTTCTTTAAAACTTTGCTCTAAATCCAAAACATCCACTTTTCTTTCTAATTCTTTTAATGTAGCCATGAAAACCTCCTACTTATACTTATTTAAAATACTTTCCAATTCTTGTTCTTCCTCTTGACTCATACTTTCACTTTCTAATTTTTCATTAAACCACACCGGTTCTGCTTTTTTACTTACATTCGAATTCGTTATCTTCTTACTATATTTTTTATGTTCTCTAATTGCCGTATTCATAGCATCTTCTGCGGTTTCAATCCCCATTCTTTTCCATTGACCAGCGATTGTCTCCACAAAAGCTTGATTTAATTTATTATCATTTTTCTTTAAAACATAATCAATTAAAACATTTACTACCGCCGGTTTTAAATTTAAATCGACTAGTAATGTTTCTAATAATTTTAAATCCCGACTTGTTGGATTGCTTCCTTTATATTTACTTTTCAAAAAATCATAAGGAGTTGTATTTTCGAATATAGCAATAATTTTACCACGATTTGTGTTGTCTCCAACAGGATTTTTTAAATACTCTGGTTGCGTACGATAAATAAGGGTTGGTAATTTTCCATTGTTATTATATTGATAATATTTTCGACACATTTTTCGTAAATTTTCTTTGTCTATATACCCTTTTTCATTAATCACCAAACGAATCATTTCGACCATTTTTAAAGTATCAAAATTATAAACAAAAGCAAGATTATTAATAAGTTCTCTTAGCTTTTTATTCAAACTTCGCTCATTTAATAAGCCTTTTGGCAAAGAAGAAAAAAGCAAATCAAAATCCACTTGATCTTGTAAAGCTAAATTATTTTCATTTTTGCCAATGGCATTAAATGCAACATTGCTTGATGACTTATATGAAGTATCCAAAGTTGCAGTAATATCGGTATAATCTTTTAATTCAATTTTATACTCTTGATATTCTTTTTTTAAAAGTTCATATTCCATTTTCCCTAAATTGTTATATAAAACAACGTTAAATATTGGATGATTAAAAAATTCTTTTGGACTTAAAGGAGAATAAAGTTCATAAACATAACTATTTAACTCTCCTTCTTTTAAATAGGTTTTAATAAGCCCTACACTTTCTAAAGATTTTCTGGCTTCTTTAATCGTATCTAAGTCACATTTTAGCAAACTCATCAAATGATGGTGCGTATAATCCATACTTACAAGTTCTAGTCGATCTAAATCACGCCATAAAGTGAGGTATAAACTAACCGCTGCATAACCAATAATCGGTTCATATAAACTAATTAAATTTTTTCGTTCTTTATCCGTTAGCATTGTTTTATTCACAACGACATATTTATCAGCGGGTAAAAGAGTAATTAGTTTCATTTGCATCACCTCTACTTCATGTTCTTTATCTTATTATAATGAAAATAAGTCTTTGGAACAAGAGATTTTCTATTTTTTCCAAAAAGAAAAAGAGCTATTTGCTCTTAACAAGCTTCATCACAATCAATTTCATAAACGGTTCTTACAAGTTCCATAAAAATATTGGAAAGTTCTTCTTGCTCTTCTATTGTTAAATCATCATAGCCACTTTCTTGACTTTCAACAGTTCCTACATGAATCGATGTAATTTTACCATCTTTAACCCCTATAACTGTTGGTGCCATCAATCTTTTTTCTTTTGTATCTATTTTCTTTCCTTCTTCATTGGTTAAATAGTAAGGCTCTAAAACATCATCCATAAGCTCTAATAATTTATAATAGCCTTGTGTTCCTTCCTCTTTTACTTCCACTTTGTTTTTTTCTCCTAAAGAAAGCGTATCACGAATCCCACTAATATTTAAATAATAAAGTTTATCAATGCTCATATTATCTAAAGTCGTTAGTAAAACAGGTAACATACTTCGACACCAAGGACAATCTGGAAAACCAAAGTAAAGAATTCCAGTACCATTTTCTAATAAATCTATTGCTTCTTCTTCCGAAATAATATCGACTGGATTATTAGCATTAATACTAATTTCTTTTATCGTTCTTCCATCTTTTTCACGAACTACATTGTTTAAAGATTCATATTCATTTTTAAAAATAAGACCTTCTGCATTTCCACCACTTTTTGCTTGTTCTTCTTGTTTATTTCGAAAAGTCATAAAGCCTAAAAACAACATACTAAATAATAATAAAAGGATTATTCCTATAAAAACTTTGTTATCTTTATTCATCTAAAACCACCACAATTAAATTTTAACGTAGTTTTTTGTTGTTTGCAATAGTTAATTTGGTTATTAAATCACTTAAAATTACTACTTTATTTTTTTAATATTTGTAAACATTCTAGAGTGATAACCGTTTTTATTATAAAAATGAATAGCATTATCATTATAAGCAAATACATCCACCAAAATATATTCACATCCAACCAATTTAAAATACTCTTCCATCTTTTTCATTAATTCTTTACCTATCCCACTTTTTCTTGCTGAAGAGGACACAATGAGTTCCGTTATTTCTCCACGTTTTGGGCATTTATAATCTAAATAATCATATTGTCCATATGGGAATATGCAACCCATAATTAAACCAACTGCTTTATTTTTTTCTATAGCAAGATAGCATTTGCCCTTATACTTTTTTACATTTTCTAAATCCACTAAAGCCATTTTTTCTCTATATTCGTTCCAAAATTTGATAAGAACTAGACTACCCCACTTATATTCTATATTAGGATTTATATTAGGATTATCTTTCAAGAACATT
>CANQDB010000116.1 GCA_947591175.1 uncultured Bacilli bacterium | reverse complement strand
TTTGGACAAGGTGTAATGACGACACCGATACAAAATGTTAAGGCTCTTACTTCTTTAGCAAATAATGGAACTTTGTTGCAACCATATTTAGTTGAGAAAATAGTTGATCCAACGACTGGAGAAATTGTCTATCAAGGACAAAAGACAGAGTTAGGACAAGTAGCAAGTGAAGAAACTGTTACTAAGATGTTATCACTTATGCACGATGTCGTTACCGATGGAACTGGTACTCCATATTATATGGAAGGTTACGATATTGCAGCAAAGACCGGAACTGCCCAAATTGCTAGTACTGATGGAACAGGTTACTTAAAAGGCGAAAGTGATGTTATTCGTGGTTTTGCGGGATTTTATCCAGGAAATAATCCAGAGTATATTATTTATGCGACGGTAACAAAGCCTGCTCCTAATACGACAGCACCACTATCTAATGCTATTAAAGAGATTATTCAAAATATTGCTAAGTATAAGAATATGGAAACAGTAGAACCTACCACTGAAGAGATAAAATCTATTACACTAGATAGTTATTATAATAATAGTGTCGATGATACTGTTGCAACTTTAAATAATCAAGGTATTAATTCTATTGTTATTGGAAATGGTAATAGAGTAATAGAACAATATCCTAAAGAAGGCGAAGTAATAAACTCTAAAGAACGTGTTTATTTGGTAACTAATGGACAAAATGTGGCAATGCCAAACATGGTCGGTTGGAGTCGTAAAGAGGTTGAAATGTTCTTCTACTTAAGTAAGTTTAATTATGCTTTGGAAGGAACTGGCTATGTAGTAGGTCAAAGTATTGGCGAAGGAACAATTCTTAATCAAGAAACTATTCCAACGTTACAGTTACAACCAAAGTTTAATACAGTCGAAGAAGAACCAGAAGAAGGAGATACTTAGTATTTAATTTTGGAAAGCGTCAAATATGAAAAAATAAGCAAAAAAACAAGCCAAACAATTGACTTGCTCAAAATATAATTTTATAATAAAAGAAGGAGAATAGAGGTGAAGACTATGAATGATAAGACGTTTATGAAGTCAAAATTATTAGTACTTTGTCTATGTTTTATGGGACTTCTATTCATTTTTACAGGAAGTAGTTATGCCTATATTACAGTTGTTTCTAAACAAGAAGATAACAATGTGGTAGAAGTGGGTAATTTAAAACTTTCTTATGATGATCAAGATAAATTGTTAAATGTTAACGATGCTTTTCCAACTAAAGATGAAGAAGGTCTTACACAGGAAGGATATACCTTTACAGTTACTAACACAGGTTCTTTAGCCGCGGATTATAAGGTAATGATTGAAAATGATGCCGCTTTAATCGATGCGGATGGATGTGGTGAAAATCAATTACCATATGAAAATTTAAGATTTAGTTTAGATGGTAGTTTACCCAAAACGTTAAGTGATACTTTAAACGAAGGAAAATATGTGATTGCAACGGGCAATTTACAACCTGGTGCTAGTAAGACATATACTATTAAAATGTGGATTAAAGAAGATAGTGGTAACGAAATACTAGGAAAACACTTCCATGGTAAGATAGTTATTGAAGGAACTCAAGGCGAGATTATCGAGATTTATAAAGATACAAGTGGAGCAAATTCGCCAGTGTTGGTAGACGGAATGATACCAGTAAGATATGATGGAGCAAAATGGGTAGTAGCAGATAATACAAAAGATGCCGAAACATCATGGTATGATTATACGAAACAAGAGTGGGCTAATGCTGTAACAGTTACTGAAGATCAAAGAGCAGATTTAAAAGATTCTCCAGCGGGAACAGAAATACCAATGACAGCAATAAACACCATGTGGGTATGGATACCAAGATATGAGTATGATACAACAAATTTAGGAACTGATTATTCTGGTGGTTCTAAAACTGAACCAGGTGCAATCAATATAAACTTTATTGATGGAACCGGAGCAGGTTCAGGAGAAAACTATAAAGTACATACAGCCTTTAAATTTGGCGAACAAGAATTAGAAGGATTTTGGTATGGAAAGTTTGAGACAAGTAATAAAGAACAAAGTTGTACCGCAAAAGATTATTCAGCCGGTACCGATTGTGATCAAACAACCTTTACTCCTCAAATAAAACCGAATGTAACATCATGGAGAGGAATTAGCCCATCTACTGCCTTTACCGTATCTCAAAAAATGGTTACAGATTTCAAAACTGAATATGGATTCTCAGGAACAGAAGATACGCATATGAGTAAGAATAGTGAATGGGGAGCCGTTGCCTACTTATCACAAAGTACATATGGAAAATATGGAAATGAAAACTATTCAGGAACAGAAAAAGAAGTATATATAAATAACTGTTCACAATACAAGACTGGAATAGCTGGAGCTACTGTTAGTGCAAGTTCTGATGACACATGTGCAAATACCTATGAAACAGAAAATGGACAAAAGGCTTCAACCACTGGAAATATCACAGGTGTTTACGATATGAGTGGTGGAGCAAATGAATATGTTATGGGAGTTCTAGCAGATGATAGTGGTAATCCAAGAAGTGGATATGATTCATCAGGTAATAAAAATTCAGGATTCAATGGAACATGTAATTCAGGAGATTGTTCTAGTATTGGAATAGAGTTTCCAAATGAAAAGTACTATGATTTATATAAAGGAACCGATGCTGCAAAAGCATGTGAAGATGGAATATGTTATGGACATGCCTTGTCAGAGACAGCAGGTTGGTATAGTGATTATTCAACTTTCGTTTCTGCGACGTACCCGTGGTTCCTCCGCGGCGGCGACTATTACGTCACTTCTGGTGCCGGCGTATTCAGCTTCGACAGCAGCCGCGGTAGCGCGCACGACAGCTACTCGTTCCGCCTTGTTCTTGCCCCTAGAGCTGTAGCGTAGCGGAAGCTCTTACTCTTTCGCTTTAGACGCGCCCGCCTCCTCTTTTTTAAGAGGCGGGCGCAAAATTTTATTTTAAGAATTCTTACTTTGAGGGGTAGTGTGATTATATATGGAAATATTCTTTGTTGTTTTAGGAGCTTTCTTGCTAGCCGTAACAGTCTTTTTGTTGGGTAAACCAAAGAAAGAGAGAAAAAAAGAAAAGGACTTCAACTATTTTGTAAATGTTCCTCTTCAATATACAATAGATCAAGTCCCGGTTTCACTAAAAGATGTTCAAAAAAGAGATTCTGATTTTGATCCTAACTATTTTTTGTTTACAACCTTTTGTTTATTGCGTGATGCTCAGAAGGCTTGGTCTGATCGTAATCTAAATCATATGAAAATTTATTTTGGATCACGTCTTTATGAAGTTTATGAAAGAGTAATTAAAGACTTTAATACAAAAGGTCAGAAGAATATCATTTCTGACATGCTACTTCTTAATTCCAAACTTTGTTCTTTGTCTTTTGAAGGAAATAGAGAAATTGCTGAAGTTTTGATGACTGTCAGTTGCTATGATTATTTAGTAGCCACGGCCTCTCATCGTATTGTAACTGGAAGTAATGAAAGGAAACTAGCTATTACTTATATTTTAAAATTAGAGCGTGTTCGACCTGCCTCTGATGAATTAGTAATTTGTGCTAATTGTAAACAACCGATGAAAGAAAAACATGTTGTTAGGTGTCCTTTTTGTAACGCCGAAATGATTCCTAAAAGTTATGATTGGGTAATTATTGATAAAAGAGTTCTTAAAGAAACAGAATTTTAGAAAAAAATTTAAAAAACTTGTAATTTTAAAAATTCTAAAAAAATTCCTCTAGACGAATTTCCAAAATTCACCTAGAGGAATTTTTAATTTTGTTTTAAATTTCCCTTAAGGAATTTTGAAAATTGGCGATTTGATAATATTTTTTACTTGTGTTAGAGTACCTCCTCGAAAGGAGGTGAAACATGTATTTTCCATTTAAAACTAAAGAAGAACAAG
>CANQDB010000115.1 GCA_947591175.1 uncultured Bacilli bacterium | reverse complement strand
ACCCGAAATCATAAATTTTTCTTATATTAGTTTAATTAATATTAATGTCTAGTTATATTTTAAAAAAGTAATTGAGAGTATTAATTTTTGGTTTTTCCTTTTTAAGTATGTTATGCTTATATTAGTTATACGATTGGGAAGGTGATATTTATGGCTTTAATACCTATAAAAGATGTAAGAATTAATTATCCTTTAGCAGAACAAAAAGGCTTAATAAAAGGAGAAGATGACTCTCTTTACCAACAAGTATATGCTCTTTATCAAAAAGGGTTAGATGCATTCTTATTGCAAAACACATCACTTCGGAAGTACGAAGAAAAATTAACGAATAGTCCTCTAGATTTTGGAGTTATGCCTCAAGAAAAAAGAAATTCTTTTCATAAAAATTCTTATCTTGGTTTAGATTACTTTTATGTTCGTAACTTTTTATTTATTGAAAAACTCTCTTTGGAGGACTTGAATGTTCTAATAGAAAAAGTTAGTCAAAATAACGAAGTAATTGACGAAAGGATTTTAGAAATAGTAAAACGTACTTTTAAAGATGTGATAGTCGATAATTATAGAGATGGAGTATATAAAGAACATACGACAACTTGCTATGGGCATTTTATTCCTTCTAATATCGTTCCATCATCACATTTAGTAATCGCTTTACAATATGGTAAGAACAATAAAACATACGAAAGAGATGACTTTTATCGTAATCAACAAGCCAAAGATCAATTTTTAAAAGAATTAGTGGAAGAGATGAAAAAAGAGTTAGAATCTATTTTGAACATCGAAGTTACAGTTCTAGTAAGAACTTTTGTGGGGGAATAGTATGGGCGAGATAAATACAAATGTAGGTTCATCGGGAATTAATTTTAATAATAATAGTTCTAATTCTTCAGTTTCAGCAATTGATACTCAAAAGGAAGAGTTAAATAAAACATCTACTGACTATAAAAATAATGTCGAAACTGAAACCATGGATTTAGAAACAGAAGAAAATACTTTAGCACATGTGACTCAAATGAGTAAAGAGGAACAAGTTTATACTTATGAAACACCGCCTAATTATGGTTCACAAGCAGATATAGCTTTAGCTAATGTTTCTCATATTTTGAATTTTATGGGTGTGCCAATGGAAAAGGCCAGAGACATAAATGAAATAAGAATTGGAGGACCTTACGAGAATATCTGTACTGTTAAATTTGGAGATAATAATACTGTAGAGTTCAATAAAAATACAGGCGAAATATTAAAATTTGATATGAATGACGAATCTTATAGTGACTTAGATATTACCAGTATGACCAATGAGGGATTAACAGAAAACGAACAAAATGCTAGAACTTTCATCTATAATAAGTCTCCTAACTATGGAACAGTTGCGGATGTTTATTTAGTTCGTGCTGCTTCACTTTTAAGAAAAATTGGTATTGATTGTCCAGACTCAAGTATTGTCAAAGAGGTGGCAGTAAGTGGGGCCAATGAAAACATTTATGGTATTCGTTATAATTATGGAATTGATTACACTACTAGTGATTTTATAGTAATCGATCAAGATACAGGCGAAGTAAGAAGAATTGAATCAGATGGATCATTATATACAAATTATGATGGTAAAGGATTGACGACAGATGATCCAAAAGCCAAGGATATCTTTGATGAATCGAGACTTGAACTTATTCAATATGGTGGGGACCAAACTTCTTTTTCTCTTAGCTGTAATGAATTGTTAGCAAATGAAGACATACGTAAGATATTAACTGAAAATTTTCCTGATGCTACCGAAGAAGATTATTATTTGTATCTAAGGAAGATCGAGTATGTAGGATGTGGCTATGTTGCTATGGTAAATAGTATCTTTGATGCTTATCAAGGAAAACAGGAAGAATTTCAAAATACCTTTCATATTCCTATGTATCGTCTTGATTCTCGTGGAAAAGTTGTTTTTAACTATGAACCTCTAGTCACTAGTCTTTATACTTATCAATGGAAAGATTTGTTAGGCTATACTAATATTGAAGACATCTATGGAAATGTAGAAGAGGTAATGCAAAATTTAGATGATGATATAGAAATAACGGGATCAAGTGGAACAGAACCTTCTTACAATGATGTTTTTGCTAGTTTTTTAAAGAATTGTTATGGAGTAGATTGTGAAGTTAAACGTATACCTATTATTCCGTTCTTAATTAACGAAAAAAAGATGTTTGAAGAATACGCCAAAGATTCTCAATCTATGATACTTTCTTCTTTTGATTTTGATTATTATTCATTTGATGAAGAGACTGGTGAAAAGGGTAGAAAAATATATGATGATTTAAGTGGACATGCGATGTCTATAACTGGAGTTACTCCTAAAGGTGATTTTGTGGTTTCCTCTTGGGGAAGGAGATATGTTGTAAATTTTAAATTGAAAAGTCGAGGTTTTATTAGTGTCCTTGATATTGATGTTTAAAGTTATAAGCTCTTGTGATTTTTATTCATAAGGGTTTTTCTATCGATTCAAAGCTATTGAAAAAGAAAGGCTTTTATGCTAAAATAGGCCTAGCGAAAGAGGGGATAACATTGTTTATAGATGACGTGATATTAAAGGTTGAAGCAGGTGACGGAGGAGACGGATGCACGGCTTTTCGGCGTGAAAAATATGTCCCTATGGGTGGCCCTTTTGGAGGAAATGGTGGGAGAGGCGCCAACATTATCTTTAAAGTTGATGAAGGACTTCATACATTGTTAGATCTTCGTTATCAAAAAACTATTAAAGGTAAAAAAGGGGAAAATGGCAAAGGCAAGAATCAACATGGTAAGAATGCGGAAGATGTCATTGTTAAGGTTCCCCAAGGAACAGTTGTCACGGATACTGATACTGGCCTTATTTTAGGAGATTTGAAAGAAAAGGGCGACGAGGTAATCGTTGCCTATGGTGGACGTGGAGGAAGAGGAAATACTGCTTTTAAGACGCAACGAAATACGGCTCCAGATTTTTCCGAAAATGGGGAACCCGGCGAAAAGAAAATATTACATGTTGAACTTAAGTTAATTGCAGATGTTGGCTTAGTGGGATTTCCAAGTGTTGGAAAGTCGACGATATTATCGGTCGTGTCACGTTCAAAGCCTAAAATTGCGGCCTATCATTTTACCACTTTAAGTCCCTCGCTTGGCGTTGTTAAAACTAAAGATGGCAGGAGCTTTGTAATGGCAGACTTACCTGGACTTATCGAAGGAGCAAGTCGAGGAGAAGGACTAGGTGATCAATTTTTAAGACATATCGAAAGAACTAAAATAATTGCACATGTTGTCGATATGGGTTCATTTGAAGGAAGAGATCCGCTTGAAGACTATAAGGCTATTAATAAAGAGTTATCTTTGTTTAGTGAAAAACTAATGAAGAAACCGCAAGTCGTGATTGCTAACAAGATGGATTTAGAAAATGCTAAAGAAAATTTAAAGAGATTTAAAAAAGAAATAAAAGTGCCAGTTTATCCAATATCCGCTATGAATCAAGAAGGCTTAGATGATGTTTTAATTGCTTTGGCAGACCTTTTGGATAAACAAGAAGAAGTTCCATTGTTCGAAGAAGAACAATTTGAGAGTCATGTTCTTTATACCTTTAAAAAGGAAGAAAACTATCAAATCACAAGAGACGACGATGGTACTTGGGTTATTTCAGGTAAAGAAATAGAGAAAATTTTCAAAATGACGAAGTTTAATTCCCAAGAAGGTGTTTTGAGATTTGCTAGAAGAATTCGTAAAATGGGAATAGATGATAAACTTGAAGAATTAGGAGCCAAAGACGGGGATAAAGTACGTATTTTAGATTTCGTATTTGAATATAATCGCTAGAAATTTTGTTTTTTTCATTTTCTATACCATAGTTTTTGTTTTTTCGTTGCGGTTTTGATTAAGAAGTGTTACAATGTAACTGCAAATTATTAGTGAGAGATGTTTTACTATTATTGAGGAG
>CANQDB010000114.1 GCA_947591175.1 uncultured Bacilli bacterium | reverse complement strand
TCTAAATAAAGTTGCCAAAGATGCTGGTGTTAAAAATTTTGATAAGTTTCATAATGCTGGTTACAAAGGGTTGTATAATGGAGAAACGGCTAATGATATTGCCAAAAGAAAAGGACTAAGATATCGCGAAGATATATTGGATAACATGGGCAGTGAAGAACTAGCTGCAAATTTATTTAGAATTACTCAAACAGAACAAAAGTTAAAAAGAGAAAAAATTAATTCCGAGCAGAAAGCTAACGAAACACATTATGAGGTTGGAAGTAAAATTCGAAAAACAATAAAAGAATTAGGTGGAACAATGCCTGAAGATTTGCCAACACCTAAGAAAAACTTAAAAGAACTTGAAAAAGAAAATAAAAATAACCTTTTAAAGCAATAAAAAGGCCTAATAAAGGCAAAAAAAATATAGGTGCAAACCTATATTAGATACGGAATGGATTAGTTCCAGTCATTTGATCATTAACTTCTTTAATTAAGAAGCCTTCAGATTCTTTAATGAAATGATTGGCAATCTTTGCTGGTGTATCAACGAAATTCATTTTTATACTAGCATCTGGTTCAATACCGGCAGGTGTGAAGTGAGCTAAGATACTTGTGTAATCT
Source organism: uncultured Bacilli bacterium (assembly GCA_947591175.1). Classification (GTDB taxonomy): domain Bacteria; phylum Bacillota_I; class Bacilli_A; order RF39; family UBA660; genus Faecenecus. Next base: position 3,355 of record CANQDB010000114.1, on the reverse strand, counting down.
TTTGTTCTCATTTCGTCGAACTCCTTATCTTTAAGATCAGCAAATACTTCTTCAGCATTTGTCTTATCATAGAAGATAACGCTTACTTCAAAGCTTCCGTTCGTATAGTTCCATTGATTTGTTTCTGGATTGAAAGTTCCTGTTTCACCATTTGGTTTTGAAGCGGTTACGCTAGTGTAGTAGTAGAAACCTTTATCAGTTTCTAACAAACCATTGATAGTAGCATATGATGCTGATTCTCCTTGAACTAAAGAATATTGTAGGCGATTATTAAACTTAGCATTTTCAACATTACCTTCTTTAACAATATCAAATACCCAGGCTTTTTCCTTGCCGTCGGCACTTGGTGTCATTGTTAGTGAGTAACCATTACTACTTTTAGTGATGTTACCACCGATACTACTTTTAGTAGTGTTTCCAGGATGTAATCCTAAATTACTAAGTAATACACGAGCAGTACTTGCATATTCTTCTTTTAATCCATTGTAAATCAATTCGTTTCCTATATCATATTTCATGACAATTTCACTCCTTTTTTCTTTACGTCCACATATTATAGCACACTTTTTTCAATTTGGCAAGAAAAAAATGCACTTTTTGTGATTTCTTCCTACTTGCTTACATTTTAATCTTATATTATAATTGATATGATGTCAAGAATCGGGGTGTAAAAATGAAGAAACTTAACAATCGTGGAGTAGGATTTGGCGTGATGATTGGCTTTTTAGTTTTAATCATCATTGCTGTCGTCATTATTATAATGCAAGCACAAGATCATGGGTATGGTGTAATCGAAATGGTCAATCATTCGTTTTTACGCAATTTCAGATAAAAAATAATTGACAAGCATAAATTATAATGCTATATTATTGATGCAATTTAAATTTAAGTCTGGCCTCGTGCTAAGACTTATCTTTAAAAGAGAAAATGACACACCTGGATATGTGTTAAGAAAGGAGACTATAAAATATGCCTACGTTAAACCAATTAGTAAGAAAAGGTAGACACGATAAAGTACGTAAAAGTAAATCACCTGTATTAGGTGTAAGACTTAATACGTTAGCCCGTGAAACAACTAAAGTTAATTCACCACAAAAACGTGGAGTATGTACTCGTGTTGGAACAATGACACCAAAGAAACCGAACTCTGCCCTACGTAAATATGCCCGTGTTCGTTTGAGTAATGGAATGGAAGTTACATGCTATATTCCTGGAATCGGACACAATTTACAAGAGCACAGCGTCGTCTTAATTCGTGGTGGTCGTGTTAAGGACTTAATCGGAGTTCGTTATCACATTATTCGTGGTACACTTGATACGGCTGGAGTTAAAGATCGTAAACAAGGTCGTAGTAAATATGGTGCAAAAAAACCAAAAGCATAAATCGTTAAAAATACTGAAGGGAGGAAATAAATCATGCGTAAAAGACGTGCAGTTAAAAGAGATGTTTTAGCTGATCCTATTTATAACTCAAAAGTCGTTACGAAGTTAATCAATCGAATGATGATTGGTGGTAAACGTGGAAAAGCCCAAACAATTTTATATGATGCTTTCGACATGGTTAAAGAAAAAACTGGACAAGATCCAATGGAAGTATTTAACAAAGCATTAGAAAATATTAAACCCGCACTCGAAGTTAAATCTCGCCGTGTTGGTGGATCTAACTACCAAGTACCAGTTGAAGTTAGTGCGGATCGTTCACAAGCATTAGGACTACGTTGGTTAGTTAACTATGCTAGATTAAGAGGCGGAAAAGGAATGGCTGAGAATTTGGCCAATGAAATAATCGATGCATCAAATGGTACTGGTGCAGCAGTTAAAAAGCGTGAAGATACCCATCGTATGGCTGAAGCAAACAAGGCTTTCGCTCATTATCGTTGGTAGAAAGGAGAAATTATGGCTCGCGATACAGATTTATTACATACTAGAAATATTGGTATCATGGCACATATCGACGCTGGTAAAACAACGACAACGGAACGTGTCTTATACCATACCGGAAAGATCCATAAGATTGGAGAAACTCATGATGGAGCCTCTCAAATGGACTGGATGGAACAAGAACAAGAACGTGGTATCACTATTACCTCTGCCGCTACTACAGCACACTGGAAAGGATACCGCTTCAACATTATCGATACTCCTGGTCACGTAGACTTTACCGTTGAAGTAAGTCGTAGTTTACGTGTTCTAGATGGGGCTGTTGCCTTACTAGATGCTCAAGCAGGAGTAGAACCACAAACTGAAACAGTATGGCGTCAGGCTACGGAGTTCATGGTTCCTCGTATTATCTTCGCAAATAAAATGGATAAAATGGGAGCAAACTTCGAATATACATTACAGACAATCGGTTCAAGATTAGGAGTTAACTATCAACCTATCGAATGGCCTATCGGACAAGAAAGTGATTTCCATGGTGTTATTAACTTAGTCACTATGAAAGCTTATGAATATGATGGACAGCAAGATGAAAAAGAAAAAGAAATTCCTATTCCTGAAGATTTAAAAGAAATTGCCGAACAAAAGAGAAACGACTTAATCGAAGCCGTAGCAGAGTTCGACGATGAAATGATGATGACTTATTTGGACGGTGGAGAAGTAACCGAAGAAATGATTAAAAGAGCCATCCGGACGGGAACTTTACAAGTTAAATTCTTCCCAGTTATGTGTGGTACAGCTCTAGGAAATATGGGTATTAAACCACTTTTGGATGCTGTTATCGATTACTTACCAAGTCCACTTGATATTCCATCTATTAAAGGAACTGACTTAGATGGAAACGAAACAGTTCGTCATCCATCTGATGATGAGCCATTCAGTGCATTAGCATTCAAAGTTATGACTGATCCATTCGTTGGACGTTTAACTTTCTTCCGTGTTTACTCAGGACACTTATCGAGTGGTAGTTATGTACTTAACTCGACTAAGGATGCTAAAGAACGTATTGGACGTATCTTATTGATGCATGCCAATAACCGTACAGAGATTTCTGATGTTTATACAGGAGATATTGCGGCTGCAGTCGGACTTAAAAATACGACGACAGGAGATACGTTATGTGACGAAAAGAAACCTGTTATTTTGGAATCTATGGAGTTCCCTGAGCCAGTTATGGAAGTAGCAGTTGAACCAAAATCTAAAGCAGACCAAGATAAGATGGGAATTGCTTTACAAAAATTAGCTGAAGAAGATCCAACATTCCGTGTTCATACTGATCATGAGACAGGTCAAACTGTTATTGCTGGTATGGGAGAACTTCACTTGGATGTCTTAGTTGATAGAATGAGACGTGAATTCTCAGTTGAGGCTAATATCGGTAAACCACAAGTTGCTTATCGTGAAACTATTCGTCAAG
>CANQDB010000113.1 GCA_947591175.1 uncultured Bacilli bacterium | reverse complement strand
AAAAAACTAGAACGTACTTCTAGTTAATGTATATTACTACTCGAAGAATTTTCCGAGTTTCCTATCAATCTGGAGCGGCTGAGGAGAATCGAACTCCCGTCTTAGCCTTGGCAAGGCCACATTCGAGCCACTAAACTACAGCCGCATGACTCCTTAACAACAAACTTATTCTATCATTATTTTAATCGTGGTGCAATACTTTTTTATTTATTTTATGTTTCGAATAAGTTGTTAAGAAGCATTTTCTATTTTTTCATATAAGTAATAGTATCGTGTGTAAAGTCTAATTTAGAAATCCAATCTTTAAATTCTTTAAAACTATATTCTTCAGCTTCTTCGATTGTATCGGGGTAATGATAATCATACATAACGATATTATCGATAAATGGAATAATAGTATCCGTTAAAGATTCATTTCGTAAAATTAATGACGTTAAAGTTTGCTTTTTACAAAGTTCAAAGAACTCTTCATCAAAAAAATCTTGCTTTTTGATAGTCTTTTTGATAGCCTTTACAAAATCTTCCTTTTGATCGGTGTAGCCACCAATTGAGACAACTAAGAAATTCTCAATTTCAAACGCTCCATAATTAACACCGCCAGTGATAATTTTATTTTTGACTAATTCTTGGTATGTTTTAGAAGTCCTACCAAAAGCCATCCTCAAAAAGTAGTTCAAATAAAAGGTTAGCCTAACTCTTTCCTTATTTGAAAACGAAGACAAATCTACTTTATAAGAAACATCGACAAAAGGTTGCTCCGTAGGAAGCGTAATTTCTCCATCTTTTTCTTTCACTTCTAAAGGTTCGTTTGCTTTGATTAGAGATACATCGTGTGGAGTAACTTTGATATCCTTATAACATTTTTTTATAATCTCGAGAATTTTATTACGCTTAAAATTACCAGCAACTACTAGAATTTGGTTTTTTGGTTGATAAAATGCTTGATAACAGGCTTTTACATCTTTAAGCGTAATCGCTTTTACGGATTCCAACGAACCGATTGTTTCGCGGAAAGAAATGTTGGTAAATAACTGATCTAAAGTTTTATGATGGAATCTTTGAAATACTCGATCTTGACACATACAAACTTCTTGATAAATTGCTTTCTTGACTTCTTCTAGTCTCTTGTTTGTAAAAATAGGGGAGTAACAACTTTTTAAAAGAATAGGAATTGCTTCTTCGATTTGTTCGACACCCGAAAAATAATACATCGTCCGAAATGCCCCAGTCGAGGCGTTAGTCGATAACTGCATCTTACCCAAAATATCCACATAATCACCGACTGAATTTTGTTCTACTACATAGTGCTCTAGTAAATGAGCGATTCCTTCTGGAACGTGATACTCTTTTCCATCCAAATAAAAATCCTTTGTTGCGCCACCAAACTTCGTTGTTAAACCGACGTAAGTACTATGCTTCTTAGTATCTAAATAGAGGTAGATTGTTAAACCATTATCTAATTTTACTTCTTCGATTTGGTTATTCATCCTTAACTTCCTCCTTTACAAAGTAAATAGTGTCAAGACACAATCTATTCACCATCTTGTGGATATCCTTAGTAGTTATCTTTTTAGCCTTGGTAAACTCTTTTTGAGCATTTTCTCGAATATCTAAATAATCTTCCATAAAGTCGTCGAATAAAAATTGGCGACTATCTTTGTTGCGTTCTAAAGCTATTCTTTTCCGGTCCAACACTTTCTCAAGTAGAGGTTTAACTTTTTTCTCATCTTTTAAGAAGGCAATCGCTTCGAACATCTTTTCTTTAGCTTTTTCCATTTTATTGCGGTCGATAAAAGCCGTTAATTGGACGACTCCATAATTCGAATAGAACTGAAATCCAGCCGAATAAACTAAACCTTCTTCCTTACGTAGTTTTTGTAAAAGAATACTTGATGATTGGGAATTTAAAAGACTTCCCAAAATAGATAAGCAAACACAATCTTCTTCTTGCATATTTTGAACTTTATAAAGTAAGACTAAGGCCGACTGCTTAAAAGGTTTAACTTCCTCTATATATTGTGGCTCCCGTCGAAAAGGACTTAAATAGTGAGCATAGTCTTTGGTAAGGGAAATATTTTCGTCTTTTGTTGGAAAATACTTTTGATATAATCTTTGAGTCTCTTTTTCTTCTACATTTCCGAAAACAAAACAAAGAGGCTTTTTTTGACCGATAACTTCTTGATAAAAATCATATAAATTAGCTGGCGTAACTTCATCAAGTTGCTCCATATGATTATCGATTAACCTAGAAAATATTTTTTCTGGATCAGTGTCACATATTTCTCGAACTCTAGTAGGAAAGTATCCACGCAAAGTCTTTTTGCTATTTCCAATTTCCTTTTTCAAATTTTCGATTTCTCTTGTTAAGTCGAAAGAATCGAAACCACAATCTTCAATATAAGGATGATAGATAACTTCTTTTAGTAGTTCCCAAGCACTTTCAAAAGTGTCTTCTTTTAAGAGATTTGGCCTTGGTACTGCTAAATTGAAAAGAATACATCCCGTCGTGCCAACAACAACTAATTGTGAGTTAAGGGACAAGATGTTTCTTCTTAATTTTTCTTTGGCTAAAGCTTCTTCCGTAGCAAAGTGTGCCGTTTTATAATTTAAAATAAGCGGCAACAAAGAGGCTTTAACAATGTTTTCTTCTTTATCTTCGAAAGGGAAGAGAAGTCTAATCATAACGACATCAAAATCGGTATTTTTCTGAATAATCGCCTGACTTGGAACTGTTAATATTTCTTTCATCATACACCTCGTTTTTGTTATTCTTCCGTTTCTTTAAGTTCTATCGTACTTTTATTTTTAGTTCGACTTAAGGCTTCGTACCATAGAGGATTTCCTTTAAGCATGGCAATAAAAGACAAAAAGTAATAGATAAAGGCGAATCCAATAAGGAAAAAAGTTAAGACAGTTTTAAACATAGTATCATTGACAAGAGCAAAATCTAGGGAAGTAAGATAATTACCTAATAAGAAAAAGTACAAAGGAAGTGGTAAAGCCACTCCAAAAAGTAAAGCGTATCTAATAATATATTGATATATATGCGGAGTTTTTTCTTTAAAAGTTACTAAGCGCATATTCAAAAACATTTTGCCAAACGTCTTTCCTTTGGTTACACAAGGTATCAAAATAAAGTAGAAGAAGACTAAAATTCCTAAGATTATCCGAAAGTCAATTTTTTGAAATAAGAGAAGTGGAACTATTGATATAACTACAAATAGACAAGCATCTAGAAAGAAAGTGAAAAATCTTTTCCACACTGTTACATTTTGACCTTTTTTGTAGGCATAGTCGTCGATTTTCTTTCTATTAGGTAAAACTTTTAATACTAACAAGGCTACTGCAAAACCAAAGATTCCACCTAAAGTATTGATCATCAAATCATCGACATCAAACATTCTGTACCCTCTAGGATAGATTCCGTAAAGCCCACTTAGTTGCGTGATTTCGAAAAACAAACTTAAAAGAAATGAGTAAAGTAAAGTCTTTTTAAAACTACAATTAAAATAATATTTGAGATAGATTCCAAAAGGAACTAGTAACAAGAAGTTAAAGGCAGCTTGATAAAAATCTGGTTCTCTAAATATTTGTAAATAAGTGCTAGGATTACTCCATATAACTTGGGTATTTTTAATAATGCACCTTACAAAATCAAAGGGTACGAGTTGCATAGTAGGGGTTGTATAATGGCTAACTTCTTCGATTGGTGGTAGGGGTAAAATAACTATAAAATAAGCCGTAATCAAATAGAGGATAAACGAATAGACGACTCCAACTCTTAAAAGGGGAATAGAACCATATTTATGATATTGCACGAGAGCATAAGGAATTGTAAAAACAAGTGCGATTACTGGGAAAATAATAATTGCTTGCACTATTGAAAAAACATAACCATCCATAAAACTACTACCTCTTTCTCGTCTATTGTACCATAAAAATTTTAAACATACACTAATTGACAAAAGAAAAAAGCATATTATATAATAGCGAGGCGAAGGAAGTGTTAAACGATGTCTATGTTTCAAGCACCCCGAGTTTGACAGTTTATAAAATTAAAAAAGTTTAATTTTTGTTGAAATTAGGCTTTTCTTTTGATTTGATATATGTTATTATTATAATGTACTGTACGTACTGTAGGAGTTGAAAGATATGGCTCATATCGAATGTTATAAAAAT
>CANQDB010000112.1 GCA_947591175.1 uncultured Bacilli bacterium | reverse complement strand
TAATATCCGTCAAAACATCTTCATCACTATCCGGATAACGGAAACTAACATTTTTAAATTCTACTAAACCTTTAATTCTACGACCAAAAGTCTTAGGATTTATAGGATCCACAACGGCTGGATTCGTATTCAACACTTCGGAAATTCTTCCCATTGAAACATTAGCTCTTGGGAAAATAATCGAAAACATCGAAATCATCAAGAACGACATGACAATTTGCATCGTGTACTGAATGAAAGCCATCATCTCTCCTACTTGCATAGCTCCAGAATCTATGCCTTTAGCTCCTTGCCATACTATCAAAATACAAATACCATTCATAACAAACATCATGGTAGGCATCATCACAGCCATTACTCTATCGACAAAAAGCATCGTCTTCCTTAGTTTTTCGTTTGCTTCATCGAATCTTTCTTCTTCGTGTTTTTGATTACTGAAGGCTCTAATAACAGGAATTCCATTTAATATTTCACGTGATACTTGGTTAAGTTTATCGATTAACTTTTGCACCTTTTTAAACTTCGGCATTGCAATCATAAAGACAGTGATTACTAAAGAGATAACAGTCATGACAGCAACGGCAATAATCCAGGCCATCGAAGCATTCGTCTGTAGGGCCTTGAAGACTCCCCCAATACCGATAATTGGGGCATAACAAATTACTCTTAACGTCATGACGATAAGCATTTGCACTTGTTGAATATCGTTAGTACTTCTAGTAATTAAAGAAGCAACTCCAAACTTCTTAAACTCGGTCGGCCCAAACGAAAGAACTTTTTCGTACGTTCCTTCTCTTAAATCACGTGCCAAACGAGCTGCTACCCTACTACCTAAGAAACTAACTAAAATAGTAGCACTCATACTAACTAAAGCTAACGCCAACATCTTTAGTCCCGCAATTAATATATATGATGTTTCCATCCAAGCCGTATCTAGACCAATATTTTCGTACTCCACTTTGATAGCCGCAATAGCACTTTGAATACGAATACTTTCTGGAAAAGACGCAAACATCTCATCCATCGAGGACAACAACTTATTTATGTTTTCTTGAGGCATTTGTTTAAATATCGTAATTAAGTCAAGGGACGCCGTTTGAGTAGGGAGATTCTCTCTAATTTGATCCTGAATCTTAACAGCCTCTTCCTCCTTTGATGTCAACATATAATCAACTAATATCGCATTAGCTAACTTTTCTTCAAGTTCATCCTTTTCTTCAGTACTTAAATCCTTTAATTCATAAAGTACTTCCCTATCTAAACTAGGATACTTTTGCTTTAGCGAATCGAATTCTGCTTTCGTTAGCTTACTTTTATCAAGTTCTTTATAATAACTTAAGACTTCCCGATCTACATCATCTTCTGTAAAAAGTAAAATCTCATCCAACTTATCTTTTCGAACAACTGCAAAAACACCTTCTTCGATTCCACCTTGTTGGACACCAACATCAATTATCTTCGAAGTATAATCTGGTAAAGTCAAATCACACATTGCCTGTACTACTAACAGAGCAATGATTACGATAATCGACTTATAACTTCTTTTTAAGTAAAATAAAACTTTTCTCATGTTTTCCCTTCCTTTAGTGCACAAAATAACTACCTAAATCATTATAGGAAAAGATGCCAAAAGTGTCAACCAAGTCCAAATAAGATTACATATTTTTACATAATAGAAAAAGTGGAACCAAGATCCACTTTCAATTTAATCTTAATAAGACATATGCCACTCTATTTGACTTGCATCAAGGTTAGGAATATCTATATGCCATTCAAATAAATGTTTTTCGTTAGCTCCTAAGGTAACACTTTCAAAATGTTTACTAGTTATATACTCTTTTTCAGGACTAAAAACATCTAAAGTAAAGTTTTTTAATTCCGTCATATTTGAATCATGATTAATCATCAATACATAAACATCACTAGAATTTTGATCATTACTTTGAACAATTATACTTGTTTCTAGACCTTCTTCTTTATATAAGTTAAAGTCTTTTTCAGTTACTCCTGAAGGTTCAGCATTACTAGGAATTTCTTGTAATGGTTCATCACCTGAAGGTTTATCGTCTTTCGAAGAATCACCACGAATAAATAGAAAATAGGAACCACTTATAATAAGTACAAGAGCCACTAATATAATTACTGTTAAAATTATATTTCGAAACTTATTATTCATCTAAGAAAAGTAACCTCCTTCTATTAACAATCTGGCCATGAGTGATTATCATTATCACACACACCTCTACAGTTAGCGTACGTAGCATAGTCAGCTGGAGCTTCCCAACAAGAATATCCACCATCGCTTGCTACACGTCCACCAAAACAGCAGTGAGTTCCTCCTCCACCGCCAGAATCAGGGCACGAATGGGTATTACAAGAAGAAGATTGACTAGTAGAGCCACAATAAGTACCGAAGTAGGCATCATATACACTTCCACCTCTACTCATACTTCCACCACCACAAGAGGCATTACAAGAACCCCAACCTCCCCACGAAACGGAAGTTGCAGAGCAAGTTCTATAAACAGTATATGCAGTATTTATAGTTTGAACATTGCCAACATTATCTCTAGCAAAAGCATAGAAAGTTGTAGATCCACCATCGTATCCACGATTTGTATTCATTGGAACATTAGTTATAGAAGCATGCCAAGTACAATCATTAATATCAGATGACAATTGAACACATACTTCTTTTATTCCTGAAGCACTATCCGAAGCATTGACAGTCACATTAGTAGTTGTCGTATTATATTTCAAATTTTGTGAAGCAAATTTTAAACTTACAGTAGGGTTTACCCTATCGATTCGAACTGTTTGATCAGCTGGACAAGTAGTCGTATTACCCGCTTTATCACTGACAACACCCGGTGATTGCTTTAACCATTCACCACTTGTATCATAATCTTTTGTTATATTAGATACACATTGACTACTAGCATCACTACAAGTACCAGTAAGGACAATTTTAGCAGTAGTCCAATTAGTATTTCCTCCAGATGATGCACAACCAGGAGCAGTTTGATCAACTCTTAATTTATAAGAGACAACTGGTCCTTTATTTTCAAAATTATCGACGGCTCTAACATACACCGTTGTGTCAATATCTTTCAAAGTACTTCCTTGTTTAGTTAATAATTCTTTTTGAGTTATGTAGTTATTTTCTGTAAAAGTCCAAACTCCATTATTATTAGGTTGATTTACAAATGAATATTCATAACCTTTAACTCCTGAGCCACCCGGATCATCTTCAGCATAGAACACTTGATAAATATCACTATTAGACCAACCTTCATCATACGAGTAAGCAACTCCCTCTGCACTTCCTTTTTTCAAATTAACCGTAACTTCTGAAGGAGGAGTAACATCGATAATCTTAACCCTAATACTTACAGGAGTAGCATTTAAGTAATAATAATTTAAAGTATAAGTCGTTAAAATATTAGTATCTATATAGCTTGGTGTTGCTCCGACATCCTCTCTAGTTAATTCACCTTTGTAGTAATATTTTGCATATGGTGCTACAAATGGATTATGTTGTTCTACTTCAAAATAAGTTGGAGATACCGTTAAATAACTATCGCCACGGCTTCCTGCTACACCTCCATTACCATCGTCACCTGATGAAAAATCACAACGACTATCACTAACATAGTCATCACATTTTAAACATGTTAGATATTCAAACTTAGTACTCTTTGTTACTTCGACATATCCGTCACAAGGATTATTTTTAGTACTAACAGGCTGTTCTATATAATTTAAGCGAACTAAAGTATCTAACGAAACTCTACTTTTATCACCAGCACTCAAAGGAAGAAAAATTCGATTATCAGAAAAATAATCTTTAGCTTCAATTTCAACCATTTTATTTAAGCTACTGTAGTACGTATCGTTAGTTGTTCCTAAAACATCTGATAAAGCTGGTACTGCAATCAAAGCAATAATACCCAAAATAACAATAACCGCTAAGGTTTCCACTAAGGTAAATCCCTTTTTATCATTTTTTTTAGATTTCTTTTTTATCATTTTAAGTTTTTTCTTTGAGGATTTCTTCTTTTCGTTCTTCATCTCTCTCACTACACCTATTCTATATAAATTATAATAAATATACACAAGAGGGTCAAGAAAAAAAGCCAAAAGTTATATTTCTTTAGTTACAATTCACAGTCAAATAGAATGACATCATCAAAAGCAACGAAATTATTCGTTGTTTTTTGCTTCTTCTTT
>CANQDB010000111.1 GCA_947591175.1 uncultured Bacilli bacterium | reverse complement strand
ATTACTTTCTTCTTTTGGTTGTATTTTTCATTCATTTAAAAATCAACTCCCTCTATGTTAATTACATTATAATCTAAACATACCCCCCCCCAGTCAAGGAAATTGACACAAAAAAAGTGCCAGTTGACACTTTTATTTATCTTCCATGATATCGCCGATTTTTTCTTTGATATCGTCTTCATAGAAATTATAAGCACAACGGATTGTGATATAAAGTGGAATAGCCGCGACGATTCCTAAGAATCCGAATAGGGCACCACCCACGGTAATCGCAAAGATAATAGCGATCGGATTAAGATTATTTGTTTTACCATAAATCTTAGGTGAAATAACATAACCATCGACATTAGCAAAGATGATACAGATAAGTACACTTCCAATTAAGACTGGAGTTGACACGACCGATGCGGTAATAATACCGATACAGTTACCAACGATACCACCGAAATATGGAATGATAATTGACACTGCCATGATGACACCCATAATCATCCAGTTTGGGTGACCGATAATTCTATATAGTACCGAGTATTCTACGAAAGTGACGATCATTAAGATAAAGAAACCATGGAAATAGTTGCCGATTTCGGTATCTAGTTTTCTTACGAAGTTTGTAGTTCTTCTTGAAATACGATTTAATTCGTGTTTAACGCGAGCCCTAATTCTATCCATATCGAATAGTAAGTAAACTCCTACTACTAAAGCGATACAAGCTTTACCGATAATGTTAATCGATTTACCGATAACATCCACCGTACCACTAGATACGTAAGCACCTAACTGTTCAATTAACTTATTTAAGATATCCGTAATTCCAGTATTACCTAAATCCATATCGAATCTCGTCGACATATCACGCATAAATTGCGATAACGAATTAGCAAACATCAATAATTGATCATATAACATCGGTAACGTAATCCAAAGAATCGCTACAATTGCTGCTAGCAACAAGACGACGATTATGGCAATCGCTAGATTCTTCCTAACCCCTTTACCTTCCAGGAACTTGACGAACGGATGCAAGACATAAGCAATAACGAAAGCCAAGAAAAACGGAAATATAACATCGAATACTTTGAGGATAAAGCCTCCCCAATAATCTTTTGTATAAACAACGATGAAAGCAATGATAGCAACTAGTAAAATGTTGACTAATTGATAATTGATTTTGTTTTTGTGCATATTATTCACCTCTCTAATAGAATGGTCACTGGACCATCATTTGTAAATTTGATTTTCATATCACTTCCGAAAATACCTGTTTGAACATCTATCTCTTTTTTTAACTCCTGATTGAATAAGTCGTATAACTTGGTAGCCTCGTCCCCTTTCATCGCTTCGATATAACTTGGACGATTTCCTTTTTCACTATTAGCATACAGTGTAAACTGGGAAATCGATAAGATACTTCCCTTTGTATCTAAAACTGATAAGTTCATAACGCCATTTTCATCTTCGAAAATACGTAAATTGACGATTTTATGAACCATCCACTTAATTTTATCAAGATTATCGCCTTCCGTAAAGCCAACTAATAAAACAAAACCATGGTCGATCTTACCAGTAATTTTACCATCGACTTTACAGGACGCTTCTAAACTCCTTTGAACAACTACACGCATTATCGGATAATCCTTTCTACTTTGGTAATATACCTGAGTTTCTTCAAATCTTGAATTACTTTGTTTAGATGATCGACACTTCTAACATACAAATCTAATTCGTAAATAGCATTACCACTTTTATTGATGGTTACCACTCTATCTGAGGGAGCATCTTGCATACTGGTATGCTGCATTATTTCTAATAAATTATTTTTTGATGTATCCGTCTCGATAATGATTGTCGTTACATAACGTTTATGAACTTCACTATTCCATTTAACCGCGACTGTTCTATTTTCAAGTAAGGCTAAATTATGGCAGTTACTCCGATGAACAGTTATTCCATTACCTTTCGTAATATAACCGATTATCTCATCTTGCGGAATTGGATTACAACAAGCTGCCAAGTTAACTTTAACTTTATCGATTCCAGCAACTAAAATATCCGCGTCTTCTTCTTTAATAGTAATCTTCTTAATCTTATCAGTAGATGGTTCTTCTTTTCTTTCAAGAAGATTTAAAACGGTACTTGCTTGAAACTTACCATTACCGATATTAAGCTCGATTTCTTCTAAGGAATCAACTTTTAATTCTTTAAACAAAATATCTTTGTTTTCGTCAGTATCGAAATCATTAAAGGCAATTTTCCGTTTTCTTAGTTCTTTTTCGAGAGCCTCTTTTCCGCGTTCTAAGTTTATCTCTTTTTCACTCTTCGTAAAGAAAGCCCTGATCTTATTCTTAGTTTGAGCACATCTTGCAATCTTTAACCATTCTTGAGAAGGCCCTTTCGAATTCTTATTAGTGTTTATTTTAACGATATCGTTATTTTGTAAAGTGTAATCAAGTGGCACGATGTTATTATTAACGATTGCTCCAACCATAGTATCTCCCACTTGGGTATGAACTTTATAGGCAAAGTCGATTGGGGTTGCCCCTTTCGGTAGTTCAAATACATCACCTTTTGGTGTAAAAACATAAATGCTACTATCTAAGACTTCGTCCTTAATCGAATCGATTACTTCTTCACTACTCATTTTATCGTTATTAGAGTCGATTATCGCTTTAAAGAACTGTAACTTTTGTTCAGTCGAATTTTTTAATACTTCGTTAGCATTTTTATGTTCCTTGTAAGCCCAGTGCGAAGCAATACCATTTTCGGCGACTTCATCCATCGCATGAGTCCTAATTTGAATTTCGAACAAGTAGCCATCTACTCCAAACACGGTCGTGTGTAAAGACTGATACATATTGGCTTTAGGCATCGCGATATAATCTTTGAACCTTTTTGGATAAGGCCGATACTTCGAGTGAATTAAACCCAAGGCCACATAACACTCTTGTTCCGTCTCGACGATAATTCTTAAAGCTAACAAATCATATATATCACTAAACTTTTTACCTTTGTCCAGTTTATTATAAATACTGTAGATACTTTTGGCCCTTCCTTTAATCTCGTGCGGAATATGATGTTCTGTCAAGAGATTACTGACGCTTGTTAGCATCTCGTTAACCGTATTATCTCGTTCTAATTTCGTATTGTTTAATTTTTCGGCAATATCGTAGAACACATCCGGCTTTAAGTACCTTAAAGATAAATCCTCAAGTTCGCTCTTTATCTTATGTATTCCTAAATGATGGGCAATCGGGGCTAAAATTTCCAAAGTCTCTTTAGCCACTAATTTTTGTCTTTCTTCAGGAAGTGCAAAAAGAGTTCGCATATTGTGAAGGCGTTCCGCTAGTTTTATGATTATTACCCTAACGTCTTCACTCATTCCGACAACTATCTTCTTATAGTATTCGATTAAATACTCGTTTTCACAAGAAAAGTTAAGTTGTCCTAGTTTAGTAACCCCGTAAACTAGCTTAGTAATCTCCGGTCCAAATTCTTCTTCTAACTCTTCCCTTGTCGTATCAGTATCTTCCAAGACATCGTGTAAAAGTCCTGCTGCAATAGTTGAACTATCGGCATATACTGTCGTTAATATTACAGCCACCTCGATTGGGTGAACTATAAAAGGGTCCCCATTCTTTCGAAATTGCCCTCGATGCTTCTTTTCAGCAAAATTATATGCTTTTTCGATTTTTTTAATATCAACTTCGTCCTCGATATAACCTCGAGCCTTCTTTAAAAGTTGCTCGATCGTATGGGTTTTATCTTTACTCACCTGTCGTCACCTCTAGTATTATCTTCTATTTTGCTCCACAAAAGGAAGAAGTTCTTTTCCCTCTACTTTTAAAATAGCACTTACCATATCTGCTAAAGTTAAATGGTAACTCTTACTCCAAACAGTTTCTTTTAAATAGTCCCATATAACTTCTTCGGTAACTGTTATATTGTCATCTTTTTTAAGTTCTCTTCTTTTGGTCCGAAGAGCTGGTAAAACTCTTTCATATAATTCTTCTATGGTTTTAAATTCTAAATCCATAACTCATCACCAGTTCTAACTTTATTATAAAACAAAATAGCCATCAAGAAAAGAAGTTTATGCTTTTCTTAAACGTTTTTTCTTTAACTTGTCAGGTCGATTCCCAAGATAAGTTTTCAAAGTAATTCCTACAAAAACAAGCCATCCTATAAGAGATAAAATTTTCCCCAACGAATGCCCCGGTGCCTCATAAGTAATTT
>CANQDB010000110.1 GCA_947591175.1 uncultured Bacilli bacterium | reverse complement strand
CTAAAGAATTGGTAGTACCAGAGAGTTTGGACTTATCTTTGCTTTCAGATTATTTACAAATAAAAGTAATAAGTCCAAGTCGAGGGGACATAAAAAAGCTTATGAGTATGGCCCAAGATAATGCGAAAGTGGCCTTGGAAGAAAAAGAAGACTTATTAAAACAAAACGATGAAGCAAGGCTTAAAGCCCTTGATGAATTAAAGAATTTATTAGGAGTAGAGAAAGTGTCTCGCATGGAAGCTTTCGATAACTCACATTTGTTTGGAACTTTTTATGTTGGAGGAATGGTTGTCTTCGATGATTTTTTACCATTGAAAAATGAATATAGAAAGTTTAAAATATCAAGTGACGTCAAGGATGATTTAGGAGCAATGCGGGAAGTAATCTATCGAAGGTACTTTAGAGTTTTAATGGAAAACTTAGAAAAGCCTGACTTAATCATTATGGATGGAGGAGAGACCCAAGTTGCAGTCTGTAAAGAGATTATCGATAGCCTACATTTAGGAATACCGATTATTGGACTTAAGAAAGATGAACATCATAGAACTAATATCTTAATCGATGAAAATGGTAAAGAGTTACCATGTGACCCTAAGAGTAGTCTTTTTGTGTTCTTATCGAAGATTCAAGAAGAAGTCCATCGTTTTGCGATAACCTATCATCGGACTTTAAAACAGAAAGGAAGTCTTGCTAGTTTACTCGATATGGTCCCAGGAATTGGAGAAGTCAGAAAAAAAGATTTGCTTCGAAAGTTTGGATCACTCAAGAAAATGAAAGAAGCAAGTATCGAAGAACTTGCTAAAGTTGTAGGGAAAGACGTCGCTGGCAACTTACATCAATATTTACAAGATTTATAGAAAGAAGAAAGAAAACATGAAAATTAAAAACTTAAAAGTAAATAAAAAAATATTACCTTTATTAGTAAGTGGCATATTGCTTACTAGTTGTTCGCAAGAAAGAGAAGTAGTACCACCTGAAAAATGTGTCGTTTCATATGCTTCGGGAATTGATGACTTTTATTTGTTTCCGCTTATGGATGCCGATGGTAATATAGCTAACTATATTACTCATTATTATCCAGATTCGGCAATTGAAGAATATAAACCTGCTTATTTTGCCGATTACAAAACGGGGGATGCTCTCTATATCGGTTACTATGATGATACACTTGGAGCAACTCCAATTCTCGATTATCTAGTCGAATACGATCAATTAAAAGACAAATATTTAGTAGAAGATTTTGATTCACTTTTGGCTCAAATTAATGCTAATGGTGCTATTACCCAGGAAGATAGTGAAGAAACTATTAATGGCAAAGATTTTTGTGCTTACGATAGTAATCTATCTAATTATTATTTGTATACTTATACTACTAGTTCACAGGAAGAGTATTATCTAATTGCTGAGTACGAAGAAGCCGTTTTAAGAGATGAGACTAGAGGCTATTTGCGTGAATATCGAAGTGGTATTTTACTTCACAAGGGACTTTTAGATGAGATGGTTCCTGTTGAGCCTTTACAGGATTATATCGATCTATTTGCTTTTTACAAATACGAATATACATACGATGACTTCGATTTATTGGCAAGAAGTATAACAAAATGGAAAGAAGATAATAAGACACTCGTAAAATAGAATAGGAAGTAGGGATTTAGATGAGCGTTATTCAAATAATGGATGAAGATTTGGCTAATAAGATTGCGGCTGGAGAAGTAGTTGAACGAACGATGAATGTCGTTAAGGAATTAGTCGAAAATGCAATCGATGCTAAAAGTACGGAAATAAAAATTGAACTAATCGACGCTGGAATCAAAGAAATACGAGTAATCGATAATGGAATCGGCATGAATAAGGAAGACGCAGTTCTGGCTTTTTCAAGACATGCTACTTCGAAGCTAAAGACGCTAGATGATCTATTCCATATCCATTCTTTGGGTTTCCGGGGCGAAGCTCTTCCCTCGATTGCAGCAGTATCGCATCTTGTGTTAAAGACGAGTGATGGCAAAGAGGGTACATTAGTTGAGATCGACGGTGGCAAGATGAAAGATGTTACTTCTTGTGATTTACGAAAAGGGTGTGATATCACAGTTTCCGATTTGTTTTATAATACACCAGTTAGATTAAAGTACTTAAAGAATATGTATACAGAACTTGCCCATATTACGGATTACGTTCACAAGATGGCTTTATCGTACCCCATGATTCAGTTTCAACTAAAGAACAATGGTAAACTTTTACTAAGTACTGATGGTAGTAATCGTCTATTGAAAGTCATTAACGATATTTATGGCTTGGCAGTTACTAAAAAGATGGTTGAAATAAATGGTGAGAACGACGACTATTTAGTGCATGGTTATATATCTTATCCAGAACTCATGAAAAGTAATCGCAACGCCATAACGGTGTTGGTTAATGGTAGGTTTATTAAAAATAACGAACTAAATAAGATTATTACGGAAAGTTATCACACTTATATGCCACCTGATAAGTATCCGATTGTGATACTAAGTATCGAAGCTGATCCTATTTTAATCGATGTTAATGTGCATCCCACTAAAATGGATATCAAGTTTTCGAAGATGGAAACTTTAAAAGAATTGATTACTTCGTTAATTACTGATAAACTTGAACATCTGACTCTAATACCTGATGCTTCAGTCACGACGGTAGTCGAAGGAAACAGTACGAAGATAAGTAATCATTATAGTACGCCTACTACTCAAGAATTCGATTATGTAGTTAAAGAAAAAGAGTTTGAAAATTACGAAAAGATGACTTTGAATTTAGAAGTTAAAAAAGAAGATGAAGTAATCGACTCTTTGAAAGATAAAGAAGAAAGAGATGCTTTACCATTTGATGATGAAGATGAGGATGAAACTCCACGAATGAAAGAGATGTATCCTGTAGGGTTAGTGCATGGCACATATATTGTGGCTGAAAACGAAGACGGGATGTTCTTAATCGATCAACATGCAGCGAACGAAAGAATAAATTACGAGTACTATTTAGCCGAGATGAGTAGACCTAAAAAAGAAAAGATGGATTTACTGGTTCCAATTACCGTAGAACTACCTACTAACGAATATTTAATTTTAAAAGAGAACTTTAATGTCTTAGAAGACTTAGGCTTCTTGTTTGAAGAATTTGGAAGAAATACCATTATTATTAGGACTATTCCACTTTGGTTACGACGTTCAAGAGAAGAAGATGCTATTCATAAGATAATCGATATCATCGTTGAAACCGAAGATTTTAAAAGTGAAAAGTTTTTTCACTATATAGCGGCAACTGTCGCTTGTAAAGCTTCGATTAAGGCTAATGACTTTATTACTTTGGACGAAATGCGAACTCTTTTATCACGACTTCGTTCGTGTAAAAATCCATTTACTTGTCCACATGGAAGACCAACAGTTATAACTTATTCGAAGTATGAATTAGAACGTTTATTTAAACGCGCAATGTAGGGGGATTTATGAGTGTAGAATACAACATGAAAACAGAATATGAAAGGGCTTTGAAATTAAGAAGGAGTATGTTTACTTATCAATCTTTTGTAGAAGAAAGAAGAGAACAAGCAAAACAGTTGTTTATTGCTTATGCTATGGAAAATGGGAGTTATTTTACGGAAGATAATATCGAGTTTGCAATGAATGAAGCTACGGCAATTGCTCCTTATTTTTCTAATTATGGAACTGATTATACGACTTCTTTAGTGACATCTAATATTATTGAGCAATTGCTTAAAGCCAAGATGCCTTATCTTTTAATGCCAAAATCTTGTATTACAATTTTAGCATCAGGTACCTATCCTCTTTTAAATAAGAGTATCTTTGAATTTATGAAGACGGATGCGGAATTTTATTTCTTTGGTGGAGTTTACGGTGATAAGCACGATCCGTATTTTCTTAAACAGGAACAAGCATACAGGACTTTAAGCGAACAGATCAGTTTTTACTACAACATGACAAACGATTTATTTTCGGAAAACGAATGTGGAAACGATAAAAAGTTGTCCTACGTCAGTTTTTGTCAAAGTGGTTATTCCTACTATTTGAAACCACGTCATTAGGAGGAGCATATGTTACCAATTATTGTAATTGTTGGACCTACAGCCGTGGGTAAGACAAAGTTAAGTATTTCCTTAGCTAAACATTTTAATGGCGAGATTATCAATGGTGACAGTATGCAAGTGTATCGAGGCCTATCGATTGGAACGGCTAAGGTAAAAGACGAAGAAAAAGAAGGAATTCCACATCATTTATTTGATATATGTGAGCCCACTGATTTTTATACAGTATACGATTATCAAAGGGATGCTAGAAAAAAAATAGATGAAATCGAAAGTAGGGGACACGTTCCAATTATTGTTGGAGG
>CANQDB010000109.1 GCA_947591175.1 uncultured Bacilli bacterium | reverse complement strand
GTACTATCCATATCTTTTTCTTCATAATCAACATGTATATCTTTAATTAATATATCAGCTTCTTTTAATAATTTTAAGGCAAACCCTTTTAGGTTCTCGTTATCGTTACTGTACTCTTTTAAATCCTGATCTGAAATATTATTAAAAGAATCATAGGTATCAATTACATTACTAAACCATAAATATGCATCTTTAGTTTTTTCATAATTCCAATTTGTGGCTGTCGATAAAAACAATTTGTTTTCTGTATTTTTAGCCTTCAATGACTCTAATTTATTTTTATCACTATTAAACTCATATATATCTGTTTTAGTTCTTGTAAAAATATTAGTTGGTTTCTGTGTGTAATATGCATCCAAAATTTCATCATAAATTCTATCTGCATTAGCACTAAAGAAGTATCTATATTTTACATCATTTGCAATAAAGAAAAATTCAAATTCACTAGGATTATTTTTTGTTGTTTCATCAAATAAAAAAGGTTTTAAAAAACTCCACTTACCTCCTACTGGAATCAAATTAGAATTTCTTACCATAAGTATTGCACAAGTGAAAGCTTTTAATAAGTTAGATTTACCAGAAGCATTTGCTCCATATATAGCAGCTGTTTTCAACAAATCTAATCCATCTTTAGTAATTACATTATCTAGATTTTCATCTCCATTGCCTTTTTCCATTGATAATGTTACTTTATCTTTAAATGATAAAAAATTTTTAACACTAAATTCAATAAGCATAATTATCTCCTCCAATAATATTATACTCTTTTTTTAAATAAATGTATTTATTTTTGTTATTTTTGAGTTTTTTTTACAAATTTACAAATAATATTGTATATTTTAACTATTATTATTATGTTTGTCAATACAAATATTATACTTTGCCTTTTGGTTTATATAAATAAATTGGGGAATAGGTATGAAGATATATTTATTTATTTCAAATGTCCTAAAAGCGTACGATAAATTCTTTTTAGCAACGGCCTTTGAATAATCTCCTTTATAGGCTCCAATTATGATACGTTTATCTTTAATATCTACCACTCACTTCCATCATTTGAGTGTACACTCCTTTTTTTAGATAATTCATCTGTTATCATATGATTTCTATATATATCATTAGCAAAAAGTCGCCAATTGACTTAAAAAATTGCAAAAAAAAGACGACTTTTCAAAGAAATCATCTTCTAAATTTTTAAATTTTTTATTTTACATTGCTAATAAAATCAATGATATTCCAAGTACACCACTCTTTAACTACTTCATGATAACCTCTTTATAAATGATAATATTTCATTAAAGAATTATATGCTATTTCTATCACTTCAGAAATTTCATCACCTAATTCGATACCAAATTCAATAAATATTCCATCATATACTAAATTACCTTTAAATGGGATGACTGATGCAAGAAAAGCAACTGGTAACTTATCGTATGAAATAATATTATCTATATTATCTCTTAAACCTTTAACCATATAAATTTTATCTGTCGTCATAAAAGGAGTATATTCTTGTTCATATTTAGCAAGTATAAATACGTCTCTAATACCCTTAGCAATTTCTCTTGTTATATCCAATTCTTCTTCATTAAAATTATATGGATTAGTTGAACAAAAATCTTTAGTAATTTTATCTTTATTTTCCCAATATTTCTCAATTACATCACTAAGTTCTAAAGGATTAAGTTTTTTTTGATTATATATTTTTAAATGCTTGTTAATTTTATATTTTTTGTTAGTAAAATCTAATAGTCCAAAATAAATCTTATAAAATAAATCCGCGTCTTTTTTAGATAGGCAAGCATTTTGCTGTTTAATATAATTTTTTGCCTTTTTAGCCTTAATTTTTTCTTTTTTTCCTAAAATCTCTTTAGCTTCATTAGGAGTGAATCCATTTAAGACTCCAGATGGCATTTCATCCATAGCTTCATCAAGAGTTTTGAAAAAATGAGTCAAATCAACATAATGTAAGGAAGGAACTTCCGCAATCGCCTTTTTTAAAGGTTTTCTATCTTTATTGAGCAAGGCATATTCCTTAACCATGTCTATAGCATCATACCAAAAGAATGGTAAACTTTTTAATTCCTCCAAAAATTTTTTTATCTTTGGATTGTTTATATCAAAATCATTATAGAATAATGTTTTTAATATTCTTAAATCAATTTCATATTCTCCAGTTAGACCTTGTTTTTGCCTTTGTTCTTTAATCTCATCCTTTATTCCATAATAATCCTGAAAGATTGCCATTGGAATAATTTCACCTTGATCATCAATATCATCAGCACCTAAAAAGACATAATAATAAAACAATTTATTGTGAAGCATATGTTCCCATACTATCTCTTCATCTAGATCTGTTATTTCTGAAGCAATATCAC
Source organism: uncultured Bacilli bacterium (assembly GCA_947591175.1). Classification (GTDB taxonomy): domain Bacteria; phylum Bacillota_I; class Bacilli_A; order RF39; family UBA660; genus Faecenecus. The sequence goes on along the minus strand of CANQDB010000109.1, from coordinate 2,046 downwards.
ATACTACATCCAACAAAGCTGTTCCTTGTATTTTACAGTAACTTACTAATATTTCATTTAGTTCATCAATTTTCTTTTTTTCTTTCCAATTAACTTTTTTCAAAGCCTTTTTTACCTTATCGATTATCTCCTCTGGAATGGTTAAATCTTCATAAAGCAAAAACTTATCTTTCAAAATATCAATTTCCCAATCATATTTGTCTTTTAAATTTGCATAATCTTTTTGCAATATTTTGTTGTCTAATACCATTTTCAAAAATTTTAATTCTCTAGTTGTACAGATATTGATAATATTATCTGGATTAGCATATACTTCATATATTTCATCGAGCATTTTAACTTTTGATACTTTTTCGTAATGTTTAAAACCTTCGACAATCCTTGTATATTGTTCATAAACAAATTCTTTTCTATAATTATTAATTTCATTGTGCATTTTCATAAACTTCCAACTCCTAACTTAATTAATTTTTTAAAGTTCCAATCGATACAACGTATACTCCATCTTCTCTTTTGTAAGAATAATTAGCACCTGTTAAGACAACTAGAAACGCTGGCTCTCCACATTTTTTAGTGTCGACGCGAGCTTTAAATTTTAAGAGATTATTAGCCGCCTCATCAATATATCCTGCTCCTAACTTTATTTCAATTGCTCCCCATTTTCCACTACTGGTCCTAAGTATGGCGTCTATTTCATTATCTTTTTCGTCACGATAGAAAGTTATATCCCCACCATAACTTTGAGTATATATCTTTAAGTCCCGCATACATAGTGATTCAAATAGAAATCCAAAAGTGTTCAAATCGTTAATCAAATCTTTAGGCCGCATCTCAAGTATGGCAGTAGCAATAGATGGATCGACAAAATATTTTTTTGGTTTTGTTCTAAGGGCATATTTACTTCTAAAATTCAAATTCGTAACATTGACATCTTCAATTACAAATAATTTCTCTAAGGTATTCAAATATTTCATTATAGTCGGTCTAGAAATATCGTCATCAAAATTATTTTTAATATCCTCTTCAATAGTTAAATTAGCAACAGGTGTCGAAATGTTTCTCGCTAAACTTCTTAAAACATCCATCATTTTTTCAGGATTTCTTTCAGTTCCACCTAAATTCTTTACTTCTTCGTGAACTAAAGATTTAACATATTCTTGAGCAAACCTATATTTAGCATCACTTTTAATTCCGATCGCGGCTGGCCAACCACCTCTAACTAAAACGCTTGCTATATCTTCTAATGATAATTTAGATACACCTTTAATATCTTTACCTTCGAAGATATCTTTAAATGATACTTCACCTGTTGATTCACCTGACTCGAATAAACTCATCGGACGCATTAACACTCTTGAGATCCTACCAGTTCCAGTGTGCATCGTTTCTCCTTCACTAGGTCTTGCTGATCCAGTAAGAATATATTGTCCCTTTTTTCCAAAATGATCGACATCAGTTCTAATTGAATCCCAAACAACTGGATACATTTGCCATTCATCAAACATTCTTGGTTTTTCACCTTCTAGAAAAAGTGATGGCTTAGTATTTTTAATCTCTTCGTATTCTTGTTTTCTATCAGGATTTTGAAATTCGATTATACTTTTTGAATGATGTATACCAGTCGTAGATTTTCCGCACCATTTACATCCTTCGATAAGCACAGCCCCCATAATTTCCATAAGTTCATCTATTTCTTTATCGACAACTCTTGGTAAGTAACTCATAAACTCCCTCCTTTTTGATGAAAACATTATATCTTTATTTTACAAAAAAAGCAACTTTCATTTTACATTTTGAGAAAAACCATACTAAAAGACCCATCACTTGACAGGTCTTATTCTTCTTGGTTATTTGGAATTAGTACTTCACGAGGTTTACTACCATTTGCGGGACCAATAACACCACGTTCTTCGAGCAAATCGACAATTCTTGCTGCACGGTTGTAACCTAAGCGATACTTTCTTTGTAGAAGGGATGCACTAACTTTTCGAGATTGAATGACAAATTCGACTATTTCGTTATAAAGGGGATCATCGTACTCTTCTT
>CANQDB010000108.1 GCA_947591175.1 uncultured Bacilli bacterium | reverse complement strand
AACATCATATAATTTCTTCACCTCTATATATATCATTCGCAAAAAGTCGCCAATTGACTTAAAAAAAATTGCAAAAAAAAGACAACTCCATATTTGGAATTGCCTCATTAATTTTTATTTTATTTCAGTAATCTTTACTTGATAAGCACCATTAGGGCTTTCAACAGTAACGACATCGCCAACTTTACGATTTAAAAGAGCCTTTGCAATAGGTGATTCGTTAGAAATCTTACTAGCAAATGGATCAGCTTCTTGACTTCCTACAATCTTGTATTCGTCGTTATCATCAGGATCATCGATATATTCGATAGATACCGTACTACCTAAGCCAACTTTGTCTTTAGCAGTCTCTTCGATAATTTCAGCATTTTCTAACATGTGCTCGATCTTTTTAATTCTTCCTTCGATTTGAGCTTGTTCATTACGAGCAGCATCATAATCGGCATTTTCTGATAAGTCTCCTAAAGCACGTGCTTCCTTTATAGCAATGATATTAGCGGGTCTTCTAACATTAATTAATTCATCTAATTCTTTCTTTAAATCATCTAACCCATCTTGTGTTAGATATACTGGTTTTTTTACAGCCATCGTCTTTCACCTCTTAATTTGTAATAACGCTTAAATGATACTACAAAAATTGCAATTTGTCAATTGTTTTTAACCAAGTTATCTAAGTTAATCTTATGAAATTCGATTTTATTTAGAACTAGAACGTGCTTGATAACACTTTTGGAAATAGTCATCAGTCATACCTGCAATAAAGTCTATAGCAATCCTTTCTTTAGGTGTCTCATTTTTATAAGAGACATCTTTGTAATTTAAAAAGGCTTTATATATTTCACTCTTTGTATTGTGTTCATTTATATCTTTAACATAGGTTTCAAAAAGAAAAGTAAATTGTTCTTTTAGTTCTTTAATTCTTTCTTTACTGTTAGCCTTGTTATAAATGTGCTCGTAGTTAAATTTCTTTAGATCTTTCATGGCTTTAAATACTTTGTCACTCATCTTGATATAAGGCTTATCTAAACTATTTTCGATAATATCTTGAATAATTGTATTAACTATAGACTTATTGGTGTTACCTAGGACTTCTGTTATTTCTTTTGGAAGGTCACTTTTCTTAATTATTCCTAAACGAATGGCATCTTCGACATCGCGTCCAAGGTAGCCAATTAAATCACTAATTCTTACAACGCATCCTTCTAGGGTCATTGGACGAATCTTTTTAGCCACTTCTAAATCAGCATAACTTTTTTTATATTCTTCTAAAAACTCCTCTTTTGTTTTCTTTTGAGGTTCATAACAGGCACTTAACATTTCACCATTATGACACATTATACCATCTAAGACTTGTAAACTTAAGTTACTTCCCTTTCCCCCATTTTCTAGGACCATATAGGTTCTAACACTTTGAAAGTTGTGGCCGAAGTGTTCTTTTAAAGACTTGTAAGATAATTCATCTAGGATTGCTTCCCCGACATGACCGATAGGAGTATGTCCAATATCATGACCTAAAGCGATAGCTTCGGTTAGGTCTTCGTTCAGTTTTAAGGCTCTTGCAATAGTCCTCGCAATTTTACTAACTAGTTGGACGTGGACGATACGTTTACTTATATGGTCGTTATTTTCAAAAGAAAAAACTTGAGTCTTATCGAGGTATCTTGTATAAGATAAGGAATAAATAATACGATCGATATCGTGATAAAAGTTAGGTCTTAAATCTTCATTTTCTCCTCGATCATAAAAACGAATGGCCTCTTTACTTTTAGTGGCATAAGAAGAAAGAGATTCTTCTTTTATTAAAAAGTTTTCTTGAACTTGTTTTAGCATTTCTTTTTGCATTTTAGACTACTTCCTTTCTTGGGACCTTTATACGCATCATCGAGTCTTTCTCTACTACATCTGGAACTTTAATTTTTAATAGTTCTTCAGGGTGTCTAGCGGCGTCCAAAATATTTCCCTCTTGATTTTTAATCTCTTGAACAGTAAACTCAATTACTTTACCGCTTGGCATAAATATTTCGACGTCCGTTCCGGGTTCAAAATAATTGCGTTCGGTTAGTAAAACTTCTTGAGTTTTCTCATCATAATCTAAAATATAGCCTAGATAGTCTTGATTAGATAGTTCTTGACGACCAGTATAATATTGGTCAGTTTCATCGGCTTCTTTTAAGAAGTAGTGCGTGGATGTTGCTCGATTTGCAACTCTATCTAAGATAAAATCACATTCTTTGATAAGATCACTAGTTAATTCATCGTTATAAATGGCATCGATTAATTTCCGATAAGTTCCAATTACGGTTGCTAAATAGTATTCCGAACGCATTCTTCCTTCTACTTTTAAACTCTTAACTCCAATCTCGATCATATCTTTAATGTAGTGCGCCATATTTAAATCCTTGGTAGCCATCGTAAATTTAGTCTCTTCCCCTTTTAAAGCGAAAGCAAAACGACACACTTGACTGCAGCCACCTCGATTAGAGTCACGGTTCGTTACATAATTAGATAAAGTACAACGTCCACTAAAGAAAGTACACATAGCACCATGGATAAAGACTTCGATATCAACCTTTGTTTTATCAATTATCTCTTTAATTTCATTCTTCGATAATTCACGGGCTAGTACTACCCTTTTTACTCCTTGTTTTTTAAAGAACTCTACGGTTTCGTAATTAGTCGTCGAGTTTTGGGTACTAACATGAATTTCTACATCTTTAAAATGTTCTTTAATATACGAAATAATAAAGGGGTCACTCACGATAAAAGCATCGATTCCTGCCTCAACTACTTTATCTAAATAATCAAAAATACCTTCCAAATCTTCATTGTGAAAAACGATATTAACTGTCAAATAAACCTTTTTGCCTAAAGAATGGGCAAACGTACAGGCTTCTTTAATTTCCTCAATCGAAAAGTTAGTAGCATTAGCTCTTAGGCTGTAATCTCTTCCTCCAATATAAACAGCATCTGCACCATATAACAAGGCTAACTTTAATCTTTGTAGGTCTCCTGCGGGAGACAATAATTCTATTCTATCCATTTTTCTTCACCTTATAAATCGTCCGTTTATAAAAGAAACCTGTCGAATCACTTTGTAAAATATGATTAGCTTCTTGAACAAAAGAATCCTTTTCTTCATCCGTAAACTTACCTTGTTTCATAATCTTTTGATAAAGAGGAATAATCTTACTTAATTTTTTATTATCGATTTCCTTTTCAAAAATAACGCCATATGAGAAATCTGCTTCGACAAGTGAAAACAAAGGCTTAGTTCCATTAAGTAGTAAAGCATCATAAAAAGAAGTACCTGTTTCATCTTCTTGAACTAGATAGTTTTGTTTTCCCACAGGTTCCGTTATTTCATAAGTTTTTTTATCCTTTTCTTTGTGGATAAACTTAAAGTAGTTAGTTAATAATTTTCGATGAGAATGACTCATCACTGGATACCCAAGTATTGTTACCATTAAGTTTAAAGAAGTCTTTTTCCTTATTTCAAGCATCTCATCGAGTGTTATTTCACTTGCTAATAAAGCGTATGATACTCCTTGGTTTAGGTAATAATTACAGGTGTTGTAATTAGTTACTAAATGTGTCTGATTCCACACTAATGGCGTTTTTAACGCTAATCTTTGATGAATAGAAAGAATCGCTTGATCATAAAAGAAGATTCCTTTTAAAGAAAGTTTATCTAACTCTTTCAAGATTTCTTCGATATTCAGCAAATCTTTATTAAAGAGGTTTTTATTTAGAAGGATAAATACTTCGATATGAGGATATTTATTTAACAGGTCTTTTAACTCTTCTAACGTGTAGCAACAATCTTGATTGGTGGTATAACCTTTTAGGCCAAGAAGAAAAGAAGTGATGCCCTGTTCCACTTCAAAAGATATATCTTTTGTCTTTGGACAAACAAGTAATTGCATGGTACCACTTCCTTCTAGGCATATTATAGAACAAATTAAAGAAAAAGACAATTGCTTGTCTTTTAGGCTTTGATTTGAAGAAGTTTTTCTCTACCAGATAAACCATTACTCGTTTTATATTGAAGTAAATAATCACTTCCAGCCTCATTTACATAAATAGCTGTTAGGCTACCAGTATTAGAAAAAATATATCTATAATTATAAACACTACTATCATCAATAGACGAAAAATCAAAGTTACTAATATCTAAAGTAATTAATTGACTACATTTTTCGAACATACTTCCCATAGATGTTACATTTGATGTGTTCCATTTGCTTAAGTCTAGGGATTTTACTTGGCTACAGCCGTAGAACATACTAGACATAGTTGTTACACTCGATGTATTCCAATTTTCTAGGAAGCTAAAATCACTTACTTGGCTACAGTTTTGGAACATACCATACATATTCGTTACACTTGATGTATTCCAATTTTCTAAGAAACTAAAATCACTTACTTGGCTACAGTTTTGGAACATACCATACATATTCGTTACACTTGATGTATTCCAATTTTCTAA
>CANQDB010000107.1 GCA_947591175.1 uncultured Bacilli bacterium | reverse complement strand
GGAGGTGATTTTTTAATCTTATGTTTACAGATACACATTTCCATTTAGGTAAAGATAGTTACTCTAATCCTCAAGAAGTTTTAGCGAAGGCTAGAGAAAATGGAGTTCATCTTTTTATTGTAAGTGGTTGTAATCGTCAAGAAATAGAAGAGGTATTACCGCTCGCGGATCAAAATGAAGACGTTTACTTAACAGTAGGATTTCATCCAGACCAAACTGATAAAGTGACAGATGAAGATTTTACTTATCTTAAAAGTATTTTAGATAATCCTAAAGTTATAGGAATTGGGGAAATAGGGCTTGATTACCACTACGGCAAAGAAAATAGAGATAGACAAATCGAATTATTTAGAAAACAGTTGGCTCTTGCGGAAGAAAAAGAGTTACCGGTAGTAATTCACACACGAGAGGCTATTCAAGATACATACGACATCGTCAAGGAATTTAAGGTTCGTGGAGTTCTCCATTGTTTTAGCGAAAGTTACGAAATGGCTCAACTATTCTTGAAAAAAGATTTTTACTTTGGTTTAGGCGGAGTCCTCACGTTTAAAAATAGTCGTCTATATGAAGTGGTTGATAAATTACCAATTGACCATCTTTTATTGGAGACCGATAGTCCATATCTTGCACCTGATCCATATCGTGGCCAAAAGAATGGACCTTGGAACATCCCAGTAATCGCTCAAAAATTAGCCACTATTAAAAATGTTTCCCTAAAGGATGTGGAAAAAATAACTTATGAAAATACATGCCAACTATTTGACTTAACAAAAAAGATGTGATATGCTTTGGTTACAATAGAGGTGGGAAATGAAACGTTTTTTATCAGTTATTAAAAATCGATTTTATTTTATTGTTTTTATCTCTTGCTTGTTAGTAATTATTGCTTCAGGTAACGAACACCAAGTAATTAAGACTGACAATATGAATAGGTCTAAATCCTTGGAAGCAATTCATATCGTTACGAAATACAATAACATTTTAGAAGAAGTAAAACCTTTACACGTTGCTAGTATTGAAGAAGTTGCCTCTAATGGTGAAGCCAATCCAGTTACTTTTACAGGTACACTTACAGGATATGGTCCAGACTGTGAAGGATGTGGAGGACGCGTCGGTTGTCCACCAAGACAAGATGTTAGAAATGGTAATATTTATTATAATGATAGAGAGTACGGTCAAATTAGAATAGTTGCAACTGATCCATCAATTCCATGTGGTACTATCGTTAAGATATCAAATCTTTCGTTCAGTAAAGAACCAATCGTGGCAATTGCTTTGGATAGAGGTAGTGCTATTAAAGGTTTGACGATGGATTTGTTATTCGAGTCTGAAAAGTCTACAAATTTTATCGGCCGTCAAAGGAATGTATTTTATGAGATTATCCGTTGGGGTTGGTAATCTCTTTTTTTTGTCAAAATGCTTGACGGGTTGGGGCAAATTTTCTATAATTAGTTTAAGATAAGGAGGTTAGAAAAATGTACGAAGAGAAGAACAATTCGTCAAAACAAGTATTATTGTCAGTGTTGGCTGTGGCTATTCTAGTGGTTGCGGTAGTAGGGGTGTCATTCGCATTCTTCACCTATTCAAAACAAGGTGAAAAAGAGAATGTCATCAGTACTGGTACTTTGGTATTTAGTTATAACGAAACTACCAATGGTATTCAACTAACAAATGCTTTACCAATTGATGATGAGAGTGCTATTGGAACTTCAGTTTTAAATAAAGATCAAGAATACTTTGACTTTGATGTTACTGCTGAAATTTCTGGAGAACTTACAATTGATTACGAAATAGCTGTTGAAGAAACAACTGATCCGGATGATATTGATACACTTGATTCAAAATATGTTAAAGTTATGTTAAAAGGTGGAACAACAGATGAAGAACCTAGTGCTGAAGCAAAGGCCGCAACATTCTTTAATACTTTAGATGATTCAACTCAAGTTACTCCGGACAATGATAGCACTTTTGTTTCGAAAACACTTTACACTTCATCAATTAGTAAAAGTGAGTCTCATCATTATAGATTTTATATGTGGTTAGCCAATAAATATAATGATGGTAAAGGTGGTACAGGCGATACTGAAATGTCAAATGATGTTTGTCATAAGAATGCAACTGAAGAAGTAGTTGCATGTGATGATGAACAATTTGGACTTACAGGATCTGAGTCTAATGCTACGTTGGTTTCTAAAGGAACTAATGGTAAGACATTTAAAGTAAAAATCTCAGTTACAGCCAAAGACCAAGCCTAATTATAGTGTATTTGAGTACCTTAGGTGCTCTTTTTTTTACACTTCACTTTACTGTTTTTGATAGAAATAAATAAAAATTTCTTGACGATGAAGGGCACTTTATCTATAATTAAATTAAGATAAGGAGGTTAGAGAAAATGTACGAGGAAAAACAAAATTCGTCAAAACAAGTTTTACTATCAGTATTGGCTGTTGCAGTATTAGTTGTTGCAGTAGTGGGAGTGTCATTCGCATTCTTCAATTATTCTAAACAAGGTGAAAAGGAGAACGTTATTGAAACTGGGTCTTTAGTATTCAATTATAATGAAAAGACTAATGGTATTCAATTAACAAACGCTTTACCTGTTGCGGATACTGCAGTAGATTCTAAATTAACTGGAGAAACTGATAAATTTGATTTCACAGTTGATGCTAAGATTAGTGGAGATGTTACAATCGATTATGATATCGTGTTGTTAGAAACTACTAATCCGGCTGATAATGAGACACTTGATTCAAAGTATGTTAAGGTAAAACTAAAGAAGGGTTCTGATATTAGCACTTATTCGACAGATATTAAAGAAGCATCATTCTTTGACGCTTTAGATGAATCTGATTCTCTTAAGGCTGATCAATCATCTACTTATGCTGCTAAAAAGTTGTATAGTTCTTCAATTAGTTCTACAGATACTCATTATTATCGTTTCTATATGTGGCTTTCTGAGAAGGTATATGATGGTAGCAGTAATGACAAAGATACTATGATGACGAATGATGTATGCCAAAAACAAGGCGGTGCAGAAGAAGTAGCATGTGATGATGCTCAATATGGTCTTGAAGGATCTGAAACTCAAGCAACTGTAAAAACTAAAGGAACAAATGGAAAAACCTTTAAAGTTAAAGTTGCTGTAACTGCAAAAGATCAAGCGGGTGCATAATTATTAATAAAATAGGGTATCGTGAGCGATGCTCTTTTTTTTACTCTATTTTACTAATTTTAAAAGAAATAGATAAATTTTTCTTGACGACGAGGGTTCACTTTATCTATAATTAAATTAAGATAAGGAGGATAGAAAAAGATGTACGAGGAAAAACAAAGTTCGTCTAAGCAAGTTTTATTGTCAGTTTTAGCAGTTGCTATCTTAGTAGTTGCGGTAGTAGGAGTGTCATTCGCATTCTTCACTTATTCAAAACAAGGTGAAAAAGAGAATGTCATCAATACAGGTACTTTGGTATTTAGTTATAATGAAACAACTAATGGTATTCAATTAACTAATGCTTTACCTTTAAAAGATACTGAAGTAGATAAAGAATTACAAGATGACACTGAATATTTTGATTTTACTGTAACAGCGACTATTAGTGGTGATATCACAATTAATTATGACATAGTGGCTCTTGAAACAACTGATCCAGATGATGATAAAACTCTTGAATCAAAGTATGTTAAGGTTAAGTTAATGGGTGGACAAAATACTGCTACTTATACACAAGCCGCAAAAGATGCAACATTCTTTGATGCTTTAACTGATGCTACTGATATTACGGCTGATAGTGAAACTACTTATAAAGCTAAGACATTGTATAGTCATTCAATTAGTGCTTCTGAGACTCACTATTATCGTTTCTATATGTGGTTAGCTGATAAAGTGTATGATGGTAGTCAAAATGACAAAGATACTATGATGACGAATGATGTATGTAAGCCTGAACAAACTGCTGATGATGGTGTTTCTTGTAATGAAGGTCAAATTCAGACTAAAGGAACAAACGGAAAAACATTCAAAGTTAAAATCGCTGTATCTGCTAAAGATCAGGCTGAATAATAATTTAGTTAAAGGCACTCTTCGGAGTGTTTTTTTGTGTTGAAAAAAAATTTTAAGGAAAAGTCAAATTTTTTGCGAATGATATATATAGAGGTGAAGAAATTATATGATGTTAGATGAAATAACTAAAAAAGTAGTAGATGCTCAAATGGACGAAGTAAGGAAAGGAAAAGCGGTAGTCGCTGGTATATACGATGTGTGCTTTAAATCTATTATGGATGGTTGTAGGGAGTACCTTGCTTCTTTAATAGCGAATATTTTAGAAATGCCTTATGATTATGTTTTAGAAAACTTGGAAGTGTCCTCGACTGAACATGATGTTATGAGGACAAGTGATAGACCAAGAAGAAGTGATTTTCTAGTTGCTATTAAGAATAAACATATCATAATCGAAGCCTATAAAGGACATTATTCGAAAGCGATTGCTAAAAAGAATTT
>CANQDB010000106.1 GCA_947591175.1 uncultured Bacilli bacterium | reverse complement strand
TAATTAATTCTTGAAAAAACTTACAAGCAATTTACGTTTGTGAGTTTTTTTTACATCTTTTAGGTTTTGTGGTATAATGATTAAGGTTTTATTACTACTTAATAAAAAAGAAAGGAGTTATTATTTTGAGTAAAATTAAAATATTTAGTCTCGGCGGTTTAAATGAGAACGGCAAAAATATGTATGTTGTCGAAGTCAATAAAGATATTTTTGTTTTCGATGCCGGACTAAAGTATGGAACAGATAAAATGTTAGGAATCGATTATATCATTCCCTCATTTGACTATTTAATAAAGAACAAAAAGCAAATTAAAGGTTTATTTTTAACCCACGGTCACGATGAAAATATGGGGGCAGTTCCCGATATTTTAAGAGAATTACCTGACTTACCGGTTTATGCCACTAAGTTTACGATGGATATTTTAAAGCATGATTTAGCAGAAGAAGAGGTTATGGCTACTAACTTAAAGGAAATAAGACCGCATTCGAAAATCGAATTTGGTCCTAAGTTATCTATTTTTCCAATAAGTGTAACGCACTCTATTCCGGATGCTGTCTGTTATGTTTTATATACTGAAGATGGAGCAATCGTCTATACAGGTGACTTTGTCTTTGATTCGACCGCCATGGGTCCTTATAAGACAGATATCGGAAAACTTGCCTACGTTGGTAAACAAGGGGTCTTATGTCTTTTAGCCGAATCGTATTATGCTGAAAAACAAGGGCACACTTCACCAAATAATAGGGTAAGCGAATATATTCGCGAAGTTTTACGTAAAAAAGAAGATCGTATTATTGCGACGATTTTTCCAGCCCATATCTATCGTATCCAAGAACTCTTTAACGAAATCATGAAGACCAAAAGAAAAGTAGTAATCATGGGTAAAACGTTACAAGAGATAGTTAATCATGCAATGGATTTAGGGTATTTAAAGTTCGATCGTAATCGGATTGGAGACTTGTTAACTTTAAATGAAAAAGGAGTTATCGTCTTAATTTCCGATGAAAAGGAAAAACCTTTTGCGAATCTCGAACGTATCTTAAAAGGGTTCGATAAGTATATCAAATTAAAGGAGACCGATACTATTTTTATTACGGAGCCTAGTTACGAAGGAATCGAAAAGCGCCTTGCTATCATTATGGATGAAATCGCAATGCGAAATCTTGAAGTCGTTTCCTTATCACCTAAGAAACATCTACTTCATCACGCTTCTCGGGAAGACTTGATGCTGATGATTAATTTGATGAATCCTAAGTACTATTTTCCAGTAAAAGGCGAGTACCGTTACCAAGTGATGAATGCCGATATTGCTAGTGAATTAGGAATCCCTAAAGAAAACATCATCTTAAAACAAAATGGAGATACGGCTACTTTCTTAGATGGCAAGTTACAAGATGAGACTGAGCATATTCCAGTCGATGATATCTTAATCGATGGTAAAAGTAATGGTGATATTGGAGAACTCGTTTTAAAAGACCGGGAGATGTTAGGAGAAAACGGTATAGTTATCGTAAGTTGTACTTTAGATAGAATAACGAAACAAATCCTAGCAGGACCTGATATCGTAACGCGTGGTTTCATATTTGTAAGAGATAACCAAGAGTTACTAGCTGATACTAAGAAACTTTGTCAAGAAGTAATTACTAATAATATCGAAAAGGAAAGTCACAGAATCGACTATGCCCAAATAAAGACGGATATACGCGATCAATTAGGCAAATTTTTCTATCGTGAAACAGAATGTAAACCGATGATAATTACGGTTATTCAAGAAGTCTAGAAAGCTAGACTTTTTCTTATTTTTGTGCTATAATAAGCCCTGTTTGAAAGAACCAGGGCTTTAGTGTGGAAAAAAGGGGATGATTTTTATGACCCAGCTAGAACAAGATATCGAAATGGGACTTCGGTTTCTTAGAAACGAATATCCGAACGATAAAAGATATAGTCGTTGTTATCCTTTTACTAACGAGGAATTATATCTTTACTATCCTTATTTTACTTTAGAAGATGCCCAAGTTTTAACCGTAACTGGAGGAGCTGATCACGTTTTACAAGCTATTCATATGGGTGCTAAAGATATTACGACGTTCGATCGTAACCGTTTTGCTTACTATGTTTTACAGTTAAAACTAGCTGCCACTCAAAGCCTTACAAGAGATGAATTTTTAGGTTATTTCCCGCATCATGAACGTTCCTATTATGATTTGCCTACTTTGAAAAGTGATCTCTATCAAAAACTAAAACCTTTTTTAACTAAAGATGCTACATACTTTTGGGATACTCTTTATCGCGAGGGAAAATTAGAACAAAACTTTGCCAATTTATTTATCAGTGCTTCTTACTTAGAAAATTTTGGGCGAGGCAGTTACTTTAACAAAAAGCATTATAGTACTTTAAAAGATAAAATTCCCAAAATAAATATCAACTTTGTCGAAAGTGATCTTTTAAATTTACCGACTAAACTATCTAAAGATAAAAAATACGATACGATGTTCTTATCGAATATTTTCGATTGGTTATATAATGAAAACTCAGATATGAACGAAGGATTTTTTGAATATTGGCTAGAAATGGAACTTGCTCCTTTTCTAAAAGAAAATGGGAAATGTGCTCTTTTCTATCAACTTGTTTATGATCCTATTCCTTTAGATTTTAAGGCACCATGTAAAACTTTAGGTAGAGATCGTCACAAAATATATATTTACACCAAAAAGGGAGAGTGAACAAAGTGAACTTAGAAAATGATATTGCCATGGGAATTAGATTTCTTACCGATGGTATCCACCAGGAACTTTTTGAAACTCCCCAATATAATCGGATATTTCCGCGCACTAACGAAGCTCTTTACTTATATTATCCTTATTTTCTATTGTATGATGCTTCCGTTTTGACAGTTTCAGGAAGTGGAGATCATGTCTTACAAGCAATTAAAATGGGAGCACGGGAAATTACCGCTTTCGATAAAAATTATTTTGCTTATTACTACTTATATTTAAAGTTGGGAGCAGTAAATAGCTTATCATATGACGAGTTTTGTGCCTTTTTTGGTTTTGGGCCTCAAGCTAGACGTAAAGATATATTTTTTTCTAAAAAAACTTATGAAAAGGTAAGACCTTATTTAAAAGATGATATCCTTACTTTTTGGGATAGCCTTTATCAACGCGGTGACTTCGCCTGTAACTACAACAATTTATTTTACTCGGATGGTGTAACTAGTAATTTAGGTAAGTATAGTTATCTTGAAGAACGTAGTTATCCTTTACTAAAAGAGAAAATAAAGAATGTAAAAATTAAATATTTAAGCGAAGATCTACTAGACTTGCCAAAAGTTCTAACTAAGGAACAGCAATATGATACGATCTTTTTATCGAACATATTTGATTGGCTTGTCCAAGAGGATACTATTTTTAATTATCGAGAGGGAAACCCCAAAGGCTTTGAAACTTTTATTCACGAAGAACTCTCTTTATTTTTAAAAGAGGATGGTAAGTGTGCCATATATACACCTTTATGTAGCTTCTTTAAAACTTTAGCCGAAGATTATTTAGATAGTCCCTATTTTAGTTGTGGAGAAAGGAATAGAGTTCCCAAAAGAGTATACGTGTACACCAAGAAATAAAGAAGGAGTAGTGTAGCAGGATGAGGCAAGTAGAAAAAGATATAGCCCAGTGTTTATATTATTTAAAGAATAATAAACAAGTTAAATTTGACGGTGAATACGACGCCTGTTTTAGTTTTACAAATGAACCACTTTACCTTTATTATCCATATTTTAAATTAAAAGAGGCTCGTGTTTTAACAGTCGCGGGAAGTGGAGATCATGTGTTAGAAGCTATAAATAATGGGGCCCGTGAAATTACTGCTTTCGATATAAATCGTTTTACTTTTTATTTGACCGCTTTAAAAATAGGAGCAATTCAAGGTTTAACCCAAAAAGAATTCCTTAAGTTTTTTAACATCTTTTCTCCTCAATCGTACCAAAATGACTATTATCAAAAAATAGTTCCTTATCTTAAAGGAAATGCCCATCTCTTTTGGGACGCTATTTTTAAGCAAAATTTTCATTACGGAGAAATCCAATCTTGTCTTTTTTATAGTGGTTCGTCTGCTTATGATTTTGGGGAAGGAAGTTATTTGGAGTTCAGGAAGTACACCCAGATGAAGGAAAAAGTATCTACAGTTCATCTACAGTTTATGCATGCAGACTTACTACAATTACCTTCAAAACTTAATCGTCATAAACAATATGATACGATGTTTTTATCGAATATTTACGATTGGTTACCAGATAGAGCTTTAAGATACGGCAAGAAGAGTAATAGAAAAGACTCTTTTGAATATTTTGTTGAACACGAGTTATCTCCTTTCTTAACCAAAGGAGGTAAGTGTGCTTTTTATGCAGCTCTTTGGGAAAAAGGTTGGGATTTTAAAAATCCTTGTCTATATCAAGATGGTAAACCACTAGCTTACGTCTATACTAAAAAAGGAAAGGGGGAAATAAGAAATGCGTTCGTTAAGTA
>CANQDB010000105.1 GCA_947591175.1 uncultured Bacilli bacterium | reverse complement strand
AATATTCCATTTTCAATTGTTGATATGTGTGATCGCAATGATGATGGTGATGATTCTTATCCTCCTAGATTTAGTTGCCAAAAGTGTGATGGTCTTATAACCCCTTTTTATTACAAAAATTATAATGGAAAAATATACGAGTACAAGGAAGATTAAATTTTATTATATATTCAAAAAGTACATTATTTCCATGTATTATTTTATCGCACAATTGTTTAATTTAATACTTTTTCATTTTCCAAGCAAATTCCTAGTAGATAAAAATAAGTGACTGATTTTGTATCAGTCACTCTTTAATTGGATAAGGGTAAGGATAAGGTGTCTTTTTCTTTGGCGTATTGGTTTTTTTCTTAACTTCAATCGGAGTATATCTTTCAATTGCTTCTTTTAACACCATTTTTGTATCTGGATTTGTTGGATCTTCAAGATAATGGAATCCAGCATTTAAACGATATAAAATATCCATATCAGGATTTGTTGCTAGTTCGGACATAAAGGCTATTCTTTCGTCAAATGGTAATGTTTTTTCAATTTCAGCTATATCGTCATATAAAGAATCTAGCCCTTTAGCGTGAAACAAACATGGAGGACGATTATTTACTTTTGTTTGAATAAAATTTGCTTTTTCCTCCAAATAAGAACTAGATAGACTATTAGGATTAATAAGTGAAGATAAGTCTTCCATATCTAGTACTTGACTTCCCATATTAATATCGTCTTCTAACATTTCACGGATTTCTTTATCTTCGGGATGAAATGCATAGCGACAAACTAAAACAGTTCTTTCTCTCGTAATTATATCAGGATTAGTTGCTTTTTCTCTTAACCAATCGAGTGCTTCAACTGGTGATAATTTCGCTTCAAAAGCCATTTCTGCAAGACGATAATTTAAAGTGAATTTTTCACCGATCATTTCTTTAGCTGCTAACATAGCCATTCCTAAAAATACCAAAAAATCTTCTTTTTTATCTTGAACATTTTGAAACTTTTTATCTTCCATTTCCCCATTCCCCCTCTTTGAAATAGTGCCTAAATTGTAGCAAAAAAGCCTTTAAAAGTCAAGGAATTGGTGAAAAGCTCTTGCATTTTTTGAAAGTTGTGATATACTCATCTAGGTTTTAAAAAAGGAAGAAGTGAACTATATGAAGAAGAGAAATGTCGCAATTATTGCCCATGTTGACCATGGTAAGACAACTTTAGTTGATGAAATATTAAAAACAAGCGGTATGTTTAGAGAAAATGAGGATACCTCTAATGTAACGATGGATTCGAACGCTCTTGAAAGAGAAAGAGGAATTACTATTTTAGCCAAGACGACGGCTCTTGATTATAAAGATTATCGTATCAATATTTTGGATACGCCAGGACATGCAGATTTCGGTGGAGAAGTAGAACGTATTATGAATATGGTTGATGGTGTAATCTTGGTAGTCGATGCTTACGAGGGACCAATGCCTCAAACGAGATTCGTCTTAAAGAAAGCCTTAGAAGCGGGAGCTAAACCTATTGTTGTTATCAATAAAGTTGATAAACCTTCGGCTCGTTGTGCTAAAGTTTTAGATGAAGTTTTAGATTTATTTATCGAACTTGGTGCCGATGACGACCAATTGGATTTTAAGACAGTCTATGCGAGTGCCCTAAATGGTACATCTAGTTTAAGCGAAGATTTAAGTACGCAAACTGAAGGCTTCCATGAATTATTAGATTTAATTATCGAAGAAATTCCTGCTCCAAAGGGAGACCCAGATGCACCACTTCAATTCCAGCCTGCACTTCTAGATTATAATGATTACGTTGGTCGTATTGGAATAGGACGTGTCCATAATGGTAAAATTAAAGTAGGGCAAATGGTCGATTGTCTACGCCTAGATGGCACAAAGAAGTCCTTCCGTGTTCAAAAGTTATTTGGTTATTTAGGTATGAAACGATTAGAGATCGAAGAAGCGGAAGCTGGAGATATCGTGGCTGTCGCAGGTCTTGCTGATATTTCAGTAGGAGAGACTCTTTGTGATGTCGGAAGTAATTTACCTTTACCAGTTTTACGAATCGATGAACCAACTCTTCAAATGACGTTTGGCGTTAATACTTCACCTTTTGCCGGTAAAGAAGGAAAGTTTTTAACAGCTCGTCAACTAGAGGAAAGACTTTATCGTGAAACTCAAAGAGATGTTAGTTTAAAAGTTGAACCAAACGATCAAGAATCGTGGATTGTTTCAGGTCGTGGTGAATTACACTTAGGTATTTTAATTGAAAATATGCGTCGTGAAGGTTTCGAACTACAAGTATCTAAACCAAAAGTAATCATTAAAGAAGAAAATGGTCAAAAATTAGAACCATACGAAGACTTACAAATAGATGTCCCTGAAGAAAGTGTCGGTTCAGTTATCGAACAACTAGGAACAAGAGGCGCAATTCTCGATAATATGAATAATGTCGATGGACAAGCACGCTTACAATATACGATTCCTTCTCGTGGACTTATCGGTTTTATGACTGATTTCATGACCTTAACTAAAGGTTATGGTATTATCAATCACACTTTCAAAGAATATCGTCCGATGGAGTCACTCAATATTGGAGAACGTAAATTAGGAGTTCTAGTTTCTTCGGATAATGGTCAAAGTACTGGATACTCTATTGGAAACTTAGAAGATAGAGGTATCATGTTTATCGAACCAGGTACTGAAGTCTACGAAGGTATGATTGTCGGTGAATGTAATCGTGAAAACGATCTTGCGGTAAATGTTGTCAAAGGTAAGCAGTTAACTAATATGCGCGCTGCCGGAAGTGATCACACAGTTGTTTTAAAACGTCCAAGACAAATTTCTCTAGAGTATGCCCTAGACTACATCAATAGTGATGAATTAGTAGAAATTACCCCAAGTCATATTAGATTACGGAAACGTATTCTAAATACTGAACTTCGGAAAAAAGCAGATGCTCGTAAGTAAATTACGAAATTCTGTTTTTTTTTAACTTTTTTCTTCAAAAATTTCTATTTCTTGCTATAATATTGTATAGAATAGAAAGGTGTGAGAAAAAATGAATCCTGAAAATAAACAAGATAACACTCAAAATACAACCCCAAACACCACTCCCGCTAGCGCAAGTGATGAAATAAAATGGGGAAATGAAGAAATACAAACAACTGTCGATGAAAGCTATATGTATAAAGATCCTAATGCTTCTACTACTACTGCAGCATCAACACCAACAACGACTCCTAGTGAGCCACCAAAA
The DNA here is from genome assembly GCA_947591175.1 of uncultured Bacilli bacterium. Classification (GTDB taxonomy): domain Bacteria; phylum Bacillota_I; class Bacilli_A; order RF39; family UBA660; genus Faecenecus. The sequence continues at coordinate 1,315 of CANQDB010000105.1, read as the reverse complement.
GAAACTCAAACTCCAGCTCCTGCCGTTGCTCCTGTAACACAAACAACTAATACGACTGTAACATCACAAACAGCGCCTGCTTCTCCAGCTCCGACTGTAACGGAGACTATCAAGGAAGAAGTTCCACCAAAAGTTGAACCTACTATTAGTGAATCAGAGGTAACTCCAGTAAGAACGGAGACTCCTGCTAATCCTGTTGCAATGACAAATCAACCTACGACACAGACTATGCCTTCTGCTACTCCAGCAACACCTGAAACACCACCAAAGAAGAGAAGCAAGTTTACGATGTTTTTAACAGTTGTACTACTTGCCGGTGTCTTTGTTTTCATATTCTTCTTGCCGGATATTTCAGCGTATATTAATATTAAAAATTCTGGAGTAGGAGAACTTCCACCTGTAACGCCATCTCCAACACCAACAGCCCCAACTGCGACAATTGTTCCATCGAAAATGGTTCACTTGGAAGATATTGCCGAAGCCTTCAATCAAGATGAAAAAGTTGTAGCCATGAAAGAAAATACTGAAAATTTTGTTCTCAATTTAGTCTCTACAGAAAACACTTTAGAAGTTAATTATCAAAATCAAGAACAAAGTATAAATGTAACCAACGTTTATACTTTAGAAGAAACGATATTATCTACCCAAAATGCCAATCCTGAAATTGCTCAAATTTTAGTGGATATCATAAGTGTTCTTCAAGGAAATGAAAAAGGTAAGACAAACTTTTACTTCGAACAAGATATGTCAAGTTATTTACTAGCTACCGATGGTATTGAACTTAGTAAAAATGCTGACGGAACACTCAATATCAAAATTGATCTTGCAGGTCAAATGAACTTAACAAATCCAACTAATATAAGTATTGAAAGTACGGATTTAGATGCCTATAAGACTGAACTAAATAATCCAAAAGCTTCCGTCTCTATTCCTAAAGGAGATTTACTTCTTATTAAACAAGAAAATGATAGTAACTTCGTTCTCTATTTAGGAGATAAAGGAACACTTGGTAACAATGCTTATCAATCTTTATTAAATATCGTCAAGTTCTATCTAAATGATGAAGTAACATCTTTCCAAACTGGATATCCTAGTATTGTTCTAGGTGAAAGTGTAGTAGGTAAGGTTTCATTAAAAGTAGTTGAAGATGATGACATAATGGATACTTTCAATAGTATTGGTACATATCAAGTATTAAGAATTGAAATTACGAAATAACGACTTCGGTCGTTTTTTCTTGTTAATCATTAGTTAAAATGTATACGATTTATAATATAGGTAACAAACAAAGGTGAACTTTGTTTGTAGAAACATT
>CANQDB010000104.1 GCA_947591175.1 uncultured Bacilli bacterium | reverse complement strand
TTCCTCCTTTTCTTTGACTAACTATTATACCACTCCTTTCAAATTTTCGTGTCTATAAATCTATACTAACATCATATTGTAATATTCCTGAAAAGATTTAACATAATTGACATAAGATTGATAATCTAATTTGTAATTTTCATTTATTTTCATTTCTTTTTCATTTATATTATCTATTTTTTTTAAACTAAAATCCTTAGTCCAAACCAATTTAGTACCATTATCAGCATAACTCTTGATAGTAGCCGTAATATCGTAAGAATAGTTAATATTTTCTTTAGTTTCGTTTTTTAAATAGTAATTAAAATAAATATCAATATCTTTAATTGAATTCGCAATATAGTAATTACCAGCGTCTAATTTATCATTTAAAAAATAATCGCTAGGATTTAAAGTAACCTCATAATAGGTTTTATTTTCTAACTGATAAATCTCGTCTTTTTGCATATTTTTATTGATATATATTACTCCTAAAAAAAGAATTACTATTAAAAGAACAATACTTAAAATTAATGATATTTTTTTATCTTTTTCTTGCAATTTAATCCTCCTTCGTAAACAATTCATTTAACCAAATAGAAGGATATCCTAAATATTTTAAAGAAAATTGATAAACACCTTTTATATCTTCTTTTTTAACTTTTATGTAATCAACACTATTGTTGGCGTCTCCTTTGGTAACATAATATTCGTTTATACTTACTACTCGGTGAACAATAATTTGATTTTGATATTGAAAGACAATAATATTACCGGGCACGATATTTTCATCCTTTTTATAAATGACAACATCGCCTCTTGTAAAAGTGGGATTCATACTATTAGATAAAATAGCTATAGGTTGATAAGTAAATAATCCTAGCATAAATAATACTAATAAAATAGATGAAATAATAGTCAAAGGATAAAGTGTTATACCTAAATTAGTAAAATGGTTTATAGTTTTTTTACTAAAAATAAAGTATCTAAATAAAAAGTAAATTATTAAAACTTTAATGATGGCAAAAGATCCTTCAATAAACCAATTACTATAAGGAACGATTGGTAAAATAATTCTGGGTAATTCATTAAATATTTTAATGATTATGGGAGTATAGTAGAGTGAATTTAAAGATAGGTAAGTATATAGAATATTTTGAGCAACAATAGGTATAATTATTGAAGTAAGATAATGGAAAAAAACGATGTTATGTGAAATAAGTAGAGCTTTAAAGTTAATTTCACTTAAGATAATGATAATGGTTACTAAAACCCTAAAACCGAAATAGTTTTTGTTGCTTCTAAGAAGTTTGTAGCGTATTATTTCAATACCACATATCGGTAAGATAACTTTCCATACTTTTATAAAAATATTAATTAGTGAATAAGTAGAAAGATTTTCATTAAAGCCCAAAACAAAACCACTAGCTAGATAAAGTATAAAAAAGATAATTGATACAATCAAAGTAATATTAACTTCTTTTTTCTTAGGTAGTTTTAAGCCTTGGTAATAAAAAATGATTAGAAAGATCAACCAACAAAAAGGTTTAAAAAAATTAATATAGAAATTATTAGTATAAAAGAAGATATTACTTATAGTGTAAATGCTTAAAAGAAAAAATAATTGTTTATTTCTAACTATTTTCCTTTTGAACATATTGAATTATCCCCGTTAACGTTTTGGTTTTAACATCGGGAATTTCTTTCGTATTTTTAACGTATGTTACTATAATATTAAAAGTAGTTGAATCTCCGACATTCAAGTCTTTCTTAAGTTCGGACGTCGTGTAGTTAATTTCCTCAATTCCATCTATTTCTTCCGTAAATATTATCGTTTGTAATTCGGCATCAATAGTTCCTAGATTTTCTATGGTAACCTCATAAATAATTTCATCACCAGGTTTGTTGAGTTTAGCCGAAAAGTTAATAGAATCTTTAGTAAAAGTTGGTGTTCCGGCATCACATCCATCGGACACTTGGGTAGCAGTTATATTTGTTATTCTAACATCCCACTCACCAGTAATTTCTGCAACTCCATTAATAGTAAAATCGGTCGCAAATGTTGAATAACCAACGGCCATTAAGATAATAGTTGCAAGAAAGAAGATAATAATAAATATTTTATTTTTATGCAATTTATATTCTCCTTTCTATTTAGTTTGTCAAAAGTTAAATTTGAAATAGTATTATGCTATTTCACTCATAATTTATGTAAAAATAGATAATTAGTATGGTTGCTTGTCTAAGACAATTTAAAAATTTGAAAATTTATAAAATATCGGTCACTTTTCGGTCACTATATATTTTTAAAGTCAAAAATATTATTAATGAATTCGACCGCTTTTCGACCACATTTCCTTTCTACATTAAAAAATCGGACTAAAAAGTTCGATTAAAATGCATATTGGAGCGGTTGTGGAAGAGATCTAATGCTCAATATCATCTTTTTTAGTTTCATTTGAAACTTTTTCAACTTCATTAATTAATTGCTCTTTATCAGGAATATAGTAAGTATAAGTTGAAGAAAAAACATTGTTTGAAAGTTCACCTAAAGCATAATCAATTGCAATATCTTTTTTACTTTTACAAAGAATTATTCCTATTGGTTTATTATCTTCCTTATTATTTTTTCCTTCGGAAAGTAGTAATCTTTCAAACAAAGACGTTTCCAATTGTCTTTTTAATTATCGTACACTCCAATTAGAATTAATGCATTCTTTTTCGTAAAAGTTTCGTTCATCAACGTTCTCAATACTTAGTAATTCACAATAATGACCAACTCAATTTTCCAGACACTGTCTGGAATTTTGGATAAGTTATATAAGGCTTACGCATGTTAAATAAATTGCTGACAGAAAATCCTGAGCCTAAAATTTTTCTTAATTCTTTAGAAAGTTCTTTAATAATTTGTTTTCCATATTCTGCTTTAATATTGCCATTTTGTTCATTTTCAACAATGATTCTGCCAACATTCCAATACGCAAATAACATAATATTATTTACTTCATAAGCCAGCTTTTTTCTACTATTTAAAATAAACATCTTTAATTTCTTTAATTATTTTGTTTATGATGAAATTACTAATCCCTTAGAAATTTTATTTGGAAAATACTAGAAAAGTAATAATGATTTCTTGCGACATTTCTTACGACATTATAGTTGGAGAAATTAAATTATAAGTGAATGCAAAAAAATTACCATATTACTAATCCTACGATTCATAGGGGGACTTCTTTTAATATCTATAATATTATAGTTTTGGAAAGAAGGAAATTTTATGAAGAAAAATATAATTAGTTATTATGCTTTGATAATGATGATTTTATTTATTATTTATAATCTTATATTAAATGACTTAAAGATTGGCGGATTATTATACCAAATATTTATGATGGTTTTAATAATTCTAAACATAATTGTCTTGATTAAGTATAGAAAAAGACTAAAATTTAAGGGCTTAATAATAGTGATTTACTTTTTTATATGGTTTCTACTTTCAAAAAATGCTTTACAATGCCTTTTTGGTATATCTAATATGATTATATTAATGATAATTGGATTTATGGAAAGTAAGTTTATTAAAGTTATATCAATTCTTATCACACTATTCTTTGTAGTTTTCTCCAAGCCATTATTATTTGTTTATTTTTTAGAATATGGTACTGGGATAAGTGAAGAATCAGATAAAAATGATATATATGATGATATGTATTATTTGTGTGAAAATAATTATGAAGTGTATTCTTATTCATCAGGTGCTATGGATAGTTTTCATTATAGTATAGGTAAACATTACGAACTTTTATATATTGATGGTATAATATTTATATCTTATAACGAACGAAATGAAGTTTCTCAAGAAGAGTATGATAATTATTTAATTGCACATAAATGTGAATTGGTTGGTGATATGAATGAATTTAAATAAAATATCTAATCTTATAAAAACAAAAAGAAAAGAACTAGGTATTACCCAAGATGAATTAGCCAAAAGGTTATTTGTTACTGAAAAAGCTATTTCAAGATGGGAAACAGGAAGAGGAACTCCTGATATATCTTTACTTCTTCCGCTGTCTAAAGAACTTAACATAGATGTATCAGAACTATTAAATGGAGAAGAAAATAAAAAGAGTAAAAATGAAGTGGAACAATTAATCGAATATAATGAAACAACTAAAGCAAACAAATATAACTTTCAGTTTAAATTAACTTTTTTCTTTTATATATTATCTATATTGGCATTCTTACTTTATTTAAGATTTGAGTATGATCCAAATATAGAAGTTAATTATTTTATTAGATTGTTAATTATAGTTATTGCTTCTATATTTGTAATAATTGGCAATAAAATATATAGTAATTATTATGTTGAAAAAATAGAAGATAAAAAGAAAGTGTTAAAATTTTCTCATATAATAGTATTTATATATTATGTAATTTTATTATTTAATATGGTAATATTTGCAAGATATAATATTATCGATAGTTATAATTTAGTTCCTTTCAAATCTATAATTGATATATTTAAAAATGAAGGGTTTGTCAAGAGAAATGTGTAAGTTGGTAAAATTTCTTTAATTTTAAAATT
>CANQDB010000103.1 GCA_947591175.1 uncultured Bacilli bacterium | reverse complement strand
TTTGATTGCCTCCTTTTTTTGTTTAACATTACTTGATGCTCTGGTCACTCCTCAGTGTTGCCATATCCCTCAAGTAACGACATATATTATAATATGTTCTATTATAAATTCAAGTCTCTAAGGTTATTCATTTAAAAGATTTAGTGCACATACTTTCAAAATCGGGCATTTAAATTTTTATTTAGTGGTCAAGAAAATTTTACTTGACTTTCTACCTATTTTTGCCTATAATTAAAACTGCATATTCATTGAACAGCACTATTTTAAAAAATTTAATGTGTTCTTTACAGTGAGAAGTACCCTAGGCTGTTTAGGTGAAACTCTTCAAAAAGAACTCCCTAAATTTGGAGAAAATAGAAATTCAATGTTTATGAAAAAACATTGAAGGAGGAATTAGAAAATGGCTAGATACACAGGCCCAAGTTACAAACAAGCACGTCGTGTTGGTTTTTCGACACTAGAGACAGGTAAAGACCTAGCTCGTCGTCCTTATGGACCAGGTCAACACGGACAAGATCGTCACGGAAAACTTTCTGAATATGGTGTCCAATTAAAAGAAAAACAAAAAGTAAAATTCATGTATGGACTTACTGAAAGACAATTCCGTAACACATTCGAAGAAGCAAACAAGATGAAAGGAGTTACAGGTACGACATTCTTACAATTGTTAGAGTCTCGTCTTGATAACTTAGTATATCGTCTTGGTTTTGCTAGAACTAGAAGAGCTGCTCGTCAATTAGTAAATCATGGTCACATTACAGTAAATGGTAAGAAAGTTGATATTCCATCTTATCGTGTAAAAGTTGGTTCTACTATCGCTTTAAAGAAAGAATCTAGTGACCACAAGGCTGCTCTTGCTTCTCTTGAAGCAACAACTAAGCGTGTTGAATTTGTAACCTTCGATGATGCTAAAAAAGAAGGAACTTACGTAAGATTACCTGAACGTAACGAACTTAATGCTGATATCGATGAAACATTAATCGTTGAGTTCTACAATAAGTAGAAATAAATATCCACAAGTCCTGTGGATATTTTTTTGCCCTGAAACGAACTTTTCATTTTATCTTGGAATATGCTATAATCAAGATAATGAAAGGAAGTAAATAAATGATAGAAGAATTATTTCTTGCCAAAGAATCTATTGCCTGGCCTTATCTCGAAAAGTTAACTTATCCATATGAAATACTACCTAAAATAAAAGAGATAATACCTGAAATTGGTAAAAATTTATCTAGTGAATATATAGAAAAAGGTGAAAATATTTGGATCCATCATACTGCTAAAGTTTCTAGTAATGTTGAAATTCATGGACCTTGTATAATAGATGCAGGAGCCGAACTAAGACACAATGCTTTTATAAGAGGAAGTGTCATTATAGGTAAAAACTGTGTTATCGGTAACAGTTGTGAATTAAAGAATGCCATCGTTTTTGATAATTGTCAAATTCCGCATTTTAACTACGTTGGAGATTCAGTCTTGGGAAATCACGTTCACTTGGGCGCAGGTGTCATCTTAGCCAACATCAAAGGTGATAAAAAAGATGTGACTCTTGCTACAAATCCCAAAATAGAAACACATTTACGAAAAGTAGGATCTTTTTTAGGAGATAACACCGAAATCGGTTGTCAAAGTGTTTTAAATCCTGGGACTATCATAGGACCTAATACCACAGTTTATCCTCTTTCGAATGTAAGAGGTATAATTCCAACAAACCATATTTTTAAAAATAAAAACACAATAATTCCAAAGGAGGAACGTTAATGGGTAAATTATTTGGAACTGACGGTGTAAGAGGTCTCGTTAATAAAGATCTAACTAGCGAACTAGCCCTTAAATTAGGAGCCTCGATTGCTAAAATTAGAAAACAAAAATTAAAAAAGGAACATCTTACTTTTGTCATCGGAAGTGACACTAGAAAATCTAAAGATATGCTAAGTTTTGCTGTTATCGCCGGAATCTTAAGTGAAGGCGATAACATTATCGATGTCGGAGTTCTTCCAACTCCTGCCATTTCCTATTTGATTACTAAGTATCAACTAGATGGTGGTATTGTCATTTCAGCAAGTCATAATCCTAGTGAGTATAATGGCATCAAAGTGCTAAATGAAAAAGGCTATAAACTATCCGAAAAAGAGGAAGAAGAGATCGAAGAAGAAGTTCTTCACATCGGCTGGAATGCTAACATCAACGAAGTAGGAACGTACGAACGAAAACCTAATGCTAAAGAAGAATACATCGATTACCTTTGTAGCACGATTAAGAATCCTATTACTGATATCAAAATATTAGTTGATACCGCGAATGGTGCCGCTAGTGTTACAGCCCCTTTACTATTTGATAAGTTAAAGGCCAATTACACGTTAATAAATGCCAATCCCGATGGTCTAAATATCAATGCTAATGCTGGATCTACTCATATCGATGTGCTCCAAGAAAAGGTAAGAGAAGGATATGACCTTGGAATTGCCTACGATGGAGACGCCGACCGGTGTATTTTAGTCGATGAAAAAGGAAGAGTAATCGATGGCGATTATATTCTAGCCATAGCAGGACTCTACAAAAAAGAAAAAGGACTACTTCCTAAGAATACGATTGTAGGAACGGTCATGTCTAACTTAGGATTCATCAAGTGTTGTGAAAAAAATAGCATCAATGTTATTAAAACTAAAGTTGGCGACAAATACGTTCTCGAAGAAATGCTAAAAGAAGATTACACTTTAGGTGGCGAACAAAGTGGTCACATTATCTTTAAAGAACTAGCCACCACCGGTGACGGGGAACTTACCTCACTACAAATTTTAAACATCTTGAGTGAAAAACACGAAAAACTAAGCGTCCTAGCCGATGCTATGGAAAAATATCCGCAAGTTCTAATTAATGTTGAAACAACTCCTAAAGGTAAAGAAGACTATTTAGAAAACACTAAAATTCAAAGCGAAATTAAACGAATCGAAGAAATACTTAAGGATGATGGCCGAATCTTAGTTAGAGCCTCAGGTACTGAAAACTTAATTAGAATTATGATTGAGGGTAAGAACACCGAAGAAATAGAAACTCTCGCTAAAGGCTTAGAACGAATTATGAAAATGGAATTGGATGAAAAAAATTAGAAGTGGTTCGCTTCTAATTTTTTTACTTAATATTTAAATCTTTATCGAAGGTAAACATCATCCCATAGTAATCTTTACCAGAGTATCCTTTTTTACTTAAATCACCATCGTTACTCTTAGTAAGCCCGACAGCCACGAAATTATCCCCTTCTAAGGTTAAGTAGAGAATATTATCATCGTGACTTCCACCATAAGTCTTCTTATCAATAACATTACCTTCTAGATCTATTTTGGCAATGAGACCAGTCATAACTCCATCTTCTTCACTAATCAAAGTTAAATCTGTATCTTTCGAAGTAAGATGACCTACAGCATAAAGGTAACCATCTTGCAAATAGACACTTTCGTATCTTTCGAAGGAACTACCACCGAAAGTCTTCTCATAAATCAAATTCAATTGATCAGTCCATTCGTACTTGACGACAATGGCATCCGTATTAGTTGCTTCACGTCTAATATCGGTTTCTTCATCACCTGTATCGACCCAAATTTTCTTGCTACCGACAACATAGATAGAGTTACCATCGACTACTACATCTTGGAATCCTTGAGAGTCGGTATAACTGTAGTTCCTTACTGCCTTCCTATTTCCTTCTTTATCGAACACAACTGTAATTCCCGTATCTTTTGAGTCGCGTCCTACAACCACGTAATCCTCGCCCATCTTGGCAATACCGCTAAAGATACCAGACTTATTACCACCATAATTAGCATTCCATACTAAATTACCATCGAAATCATACTTGACGATGATACCTCCACCAGTCGAATGATTTCCTAGTTCCATATTTTCATAAATACTTTGACCGATTGCCACAAAGCCATCGTCTTCGATTAAAAGATCCAAGTATCTAGTATCAGATAACACACTATAACGTCTTTCCCAAAACTTGTTACCATCGAAATCGTACTTGATAATCAAGCCTTCTCTAATATTATTTTCATGTTGATAATCGGTAAATTCTGCACTTCCTGCCACCAAATACCCATCATTTAATGTTTTAACAGCACTAAAAGTAGAACGAATACCGCTATCGTAGGCTTTTTCCCAAACTATATTACCGTTTTTATCGTACTTGACGAGTCTTCCTTTTTCAACACCATCGGTAAAACCGACCTTCGAACTGTAACGGAAATCACTGCTACCGACGGCAATTCGATAATTACCATCGATATCGACCATACTAGTCGCTTCATAATAAGAAGTAGCCTGTTCTCTTTGATACCACAAAACGATATATACGATTGCTTCAACTAGTAAGATAAGTGCACAAATAATTGCTGTTATCTTAAGTACCTTTTTCATCCGATAAACACTTAAATCAGATAACTCGCGTTTCTTTTTTTCTTTACGCTCTTGTTTTTTTTCTTTTTCCTTTGGAGAAAGTTTTTTCTTTTTTGCATTTTTATTCTGAGCCATACTACATGTCGAGTAGACAAGTCTCGACTTCACCTCTCTTTTCTATTTTAGTGAGAGGATTGTCTCATTGCCCCTCACAGAACCCATCGTGCCCTATTAAGGCAATAGGCTCTTCA
>CANQDB010000102.1 GCA_947591175.1 uncultured Bacilli bacterium | reverse complement strand
ATAAATATCAATTAACGTTTGCAGCCGATGGAGAAGTTTATGCTCCTATTGATTCTTCACAATTGTTTTCTTTCCTAGAAGTACCAATTGACTTTACTAATTTTAATACTTCTTATGTAACTGATATGTCTTATATGTTTAGTGAAAGTCACTTAACTACTTTAGATTTAAGTGGCTGGGACACGTCTAATGTAACAGATATGTCTTATATGTTCAGTGGTGGTGATGGTATGGATTCTTATTATACATCTATAGAAGGATTAGATAACTTTAAAACTTCCAATGTAACTGATATGTCGGCTATGTTTTCTGGATGTCAACTATCAAATTTAGATGATATTATGAATTGGGACACTTCAAAGGTAACAAACATGTTTTATATTTTTGACAATTGTGATAAATTAATCTCATTAGACTTAAGTCATTGGAAGACATCTAGTTTAGAAAATATGTCTATGATGTTTTCTGGGTGCTCATCATTAACGAATTTTGATTTTTTAACTAATTGGGACACATCACATGTAACTGACATGTCATGGATGTTCCAGGGCTGTAGCCAATTAACTAAATTAAATCTAAGTGGTTGGGATACGTCACATGTAACTAATATGTCTGAGATGTTCGCTTACTGTAGCCAATTAACTGAATTAGATCTAAGTGATTGGGACACGTCAAGTGTAACGAATATGTCTGATATGTTCTCTTCTTGTCGCCAATTAAGTACAACAATTACTATACGTGGGAATGTAACTGGTTATAGTCGTATGTTTAATGGTGCCGCTACTGAAGATGGTGCAAGCATTACAGTTAACTATACGGATGAAACTGAAACTATCGTTGACGCAATGATTAAAACTGCTTCTAGTACTTCTCATGTTTCAAAAGGTCAAAAGGTAGCTCCTCTTGTTTAGAAACTAAATTAAAAGAAGTTATTTCTTGAGATGAAAAGAAATACTTCTTTTTTGTATGGAAAAAGAAAAAGCAAGCCACAATAAAAACGAAAGGAGAAATTTATGGAAAGTGTACCACATATTATTTCAACAAAGGATTTAGCCTATATTTCCGATATGTTCGAATGGAACTTTGTGGCTAGTAAAGGAATTTATCATTTTGCTAGTGAAGTCGAAAATGAATCTTTTAAAGATTTACTATTGGAAGTTGCCCGAATGCATGCCATTCATTGTCGTTTTTTATTAAGTATTTTACAAGGGGAGGATATCGATGAAGAATAAAAAAGTTGGTAATCCTAAAAAAGAAGTTGCAGAAACAAAATCTATGAACGATAAGGATTATTTAAATGTTGTCTTAGAATTAGAAAAGAATATGTCTAATAATTATTCGATTGCCTTAAGTGAAGCGAGTAATGATATACTATATAACGAGTACTTTGACTTATTCGAAGATACTAAAGATATGGCTCGTGAACTATACGAAGTGATGTTTCAAAATGGTTGGTACGAGTTAGAAGAAGCCGCAACTGACAAAATCAATCAAAAGATTACCGATATGGAAAAAGAATTAAACCAATTAATTGACTAGGCGCCACAGGACGTCTTTTTTCTTTGTCATAAAAATGTAAGGAAAAACTTTTTCTAAAATAGTTGAATATGCTATAATGAGAATAGGACGTGATGATATGAGAGTAATCATATGTGCTGGCGGTACAGGGGGACACATCTATCCCGCTTTGGCAATTTTAAATAAAATAAAAGAAATGGAACCTGATAGTACCTTTCTTTATATTGGGACGACTGATAGGATGGAAGCAAAGATTATTCCGGAAAAGAACATTCCATTCGTGGGAATCGAAATGAAAGGGTTAAACCGGAAAAATCCATTCAAGAATATCGAAGTGTTAAGGACTTTTAAAAGGGCTATTAAGAAAGCGAGAAGTGAAATTAAAAAATTTAATCCTGATATCGTTTTAGGAATTGGTGGTTATATTACCGCTCCTGTTATTTATGCTGCTAAAAAAGAAGGTTACAAAACATTTATTCACGAACAAAATTCTATTCCAGGGATGTCCAATAAGTTCTTAAGTCACTATGCTGATAAAATTGGTGTGTCACTTCCTGGAAGTCTTTCTTACTTTGATAAAAAGAAAACTATTTATACTGGAAATCCAAGAAGTGAAGAAGTTTTAAAAGTTAAACCTATCTCAAAAAAAGAGTACGGCTTAAGTGAAAATAAAAAATTAGTTGTTATCGTTATGGGTTCACTTGGATCGACTACTATCTCTAATAGACTAAAACAAATGGTTCCGGATTTTAAAGATAAAGACTACGAAGTTTTATTAGTAACAGGTAAAGATTATTACAAGTCGTTTGGAGATTTAAAAGTTCCAAAGAATGTAAAAATTGTTCCATATCTAGACAACATGTTGGGAGTTTTAAAAAAGACCGACTTGATAGTTTCTCGGGCCGGGGCTAGTACAGTTGCGGAAATTACGGCTTTAGGACTTCCATCTATTTTGGTACCTAGTCCTTATGTTACTCATAATCATCAATATAAAAATGCTAAAGAATTAGAAGACCATGGAGCGACTATGATTCTCGAAGAAAAAGATTTTGCAAGTACTAACTTATTACCAATGATTGACGAAATCTTTAACGATAAAAAAAGATATCAAACGATGCAACAAAAGGCTAAAGAACTAGGAGTTTTCGATAGTGCTACTAAAATCTATCAAATATTAAAAGAAATACAAGGTGATAAGAAGTGAAAGACCTTTTTAATGAATTAAAAGAAAAGAACGTCGGTAGAATTTTCGAAAATGTTTCCTTAAAAAATTATACAACTTATAAAGTTGGAGGAATAGCCTCAAGAATGGTCTATCCTAAAAATACGGAACAGTTGATAACTCTTTTAAAGTGGTGTCGGAGTAAAAAAGTTAAACATCTTGTCTTAGGAAATGGTAGCAATACCTTGTTTAGTGATCAACCATACGAGGGAGTAATCATTAAATTAGATGAGATGAACCAACTTTCGATTGAAAATCATCGGGTTGTTGTAGGAGCAGGATTTTCTTTAATGCGACTTTCTTTACTGACAGCAAAGAAATCTCTATCAGGTTTAGAATTTGCCGCAGGAATCCCTGGTACAATTGGTGGAGCCATCTATATGAATGCCGGAGCCTATAAAAGTGATATGGGCTATATTGTGAGTGAAGTAAAAGTACTAACACCTGATTATAAAGTAATTACGATGGTCAATAGGGAGTGTCAATTTCATTACCGTTCGTCATTCTTTCAAAAACATAAAGACTATATTGTCTTAGAAGCAACTATTAAATTAAAACCTGGAGATAGATCGACAATCGATGCTATTTTAAAAGAGAGAAAACAAAGAAGATTGGAGACTCAACCTTTAGAATATCCAAGTGCTGGAAGTGTCTTTCGAAATCCTCCCGATTTATTTGCCGGTAAAATGATTGAAGACTTAGGCCTTAAAGGACTTACTAAAGGGGGAGCCCAAGTATCTAACAAACATGCTAACTTCATCATCAACTTTAAAAATGCTAGTAGTCAAGACATTATGGATTTGATTACTTTTATTCAAGATACAGTTTTAGAAAACTATGGAATTAAGTTACACGTCGAACAAGAATTTATAAATTGGGAGTAGAATATGACTAAACTCGTCAAAAAGAAAAAACTACGTATCGTGCCAGTGTTAATCACTATCGTTATCTTAGTGCTTCTTTTTGGCTTGGCTAAAATTGTTCTCGAAGCTAGAATCGAAAATATTGTCATCAAAGGTAATAATCGGGTAAGTGATCAAACTATCATCGATTTAGCAGGGGTCCAAGATTATCCTAGCTTCTTCCTTACCAGTAGTGCATCTATGCAAAGAAAGATAAAAGCTAACCCTTATATTAAAGAAGTCTACATTCATAAAAATTTCTATCATGTTTTAGAAATCGAAGTCGAAGAGTACAAACTTCTTTATAAAAGAGCAAGCGATAACAAAGTCATTTTAGAAAATGGAAACGAACTTCTAAGTGAAGATAATATCTTAGGAATACCTGTTCTTTTAAACTATGTACCGGATACTAAACAAGAAAGTTTCCTTAAAGGAATGAGTGAGATGAAAGAAGATATTCTAAAACAGATTTCCGAAATCACTTACGTTCCGAATGACTTCGATAAAGATAGGTTCTTGCTCACGATGGATGACGGGAACAGTGTTTATTTAACTCTTACTAAGTTTAATATGATTAACTATTACGATGAAGTGTTACCTCAATTAGAGGGAAGAAAAGGAATTCTCTATTTGGATTCTGGTAATCACTTTCAAATAATGGAGTAGCCAATGACTAAAGAAAAAGTAAAAAATATTATTTTGTTTCTCTTTGTTTACGTCGTTTTTCTTTTAGCATGGCTTTTTTTGTTTGATATAGGCGCCGATGAAATATGGGTTTATGGATTTAGTCACAATATTAGAGTAGGGCTAGTACCATATCGAGATTTCAATATGGTGGTAACTCCTTTATTTCCGTTTCTTTTATCTCTTCCACTTAATATATCCGACAATATTTTGTTCTTTCATTTAGGAAGTGCTTTAATTCCGGCTATTTTATTTTTTCTTTTACGAAAACGTGACTCTACTGGTGCCTGGCTATTTATTTTTCTTCTTTTGTTTCAACCACCGACCTATAATACTTTGGCTTTAATGTTCTTGTTTATTTTATTGGAACTTGAAACAAAAAAAGAAGATACTGAGTTTTGGATAGGTCTTCTTTTAGGACTAATTTTCTTGACGAAACAAAGTATTGGATTATGTCTA
>CANQDB010000101.1 GCA_947591175.1 uncultured Bacilli bacterium | reverse complement strand
TGGTATACTAAAGAAAAGTTAACTTCCTTAGAACAATATTTGTTAATGTTAGTAACAACTAAGAAGGAAGAATTAAACGAGATAAGCGAGGGGAACGAAATTTTGAAAGAAGTAGAAGAGCACCTTAATAAATTATCAAGTGATGCATTCATCTTAAGTGACTTATCTGATGAAGAAGAGAAAGAGTGGATTCATGAAGTGCAACTAGATGATGCCAAAAAAGAAGGACTTGAACAAGGCTCTCAAGAAACCAAAGAAGAAATAGTACTTAAAATGTATGACAAAGGTATGGACAACAAAATTATTTCAGAGTGTACTAATCTTTCTCTAAAACAGGTTGACGAAATTATTGCAAAGAAATAGAGGCGAGGCCTCTTTTCTATTGATATAATTCTTCTCTTAAAAGAGAGATGTTTTCGTTCATTAGAGATATATAATCTTCTTTTTTATCTCTTTCTTCATCTGTAATATTGGATAATCTTCTAAACGTTTTAGTTTCACATCCAGTTTCATCGATAATCCTTTGGATAGTTCCGTTTATTTCATCGTACTCAAACATAAATATATAATCGATTGTTCCATCTTTTAACATAGTAATTACATCATTTACAACCTTATCGGAAGGAGTTCCATTCTTTTCATCGAGAGAGATTATCTCAAAGCCATACTTTTCTAAATACTTTAACGTATCATTACTAACGACTAAAGTTTTGTTAACAGCATTTTCCGCACTTAGCTTAATGTCGGCATCTAACTCGGATAAAGATAACTTTAACTCTTCGTAATGCCTATCTATTTCTCTTTTTAAATAACTATTCGTAATATATTCATTTAAGCCATTGCGAATATTTTGAGTCATCATTAGTAAGTGTGATGGGTTTAACCAAAGTTCTTCAACACCATAAGTAGGCTCCATTCCAAAGGCACTATCGATAATTAGTATTTCGTGGTTGCGGTTTAAAAACTCGGAAGCGATATCTTTATCTTGACTAGTGTGATTATAAATAAATAGTTCCTTTTTACTATAATCGTTATATTGCTTTTCACTTAACGAATAATTATCGGGATTAGTATCATCTGGATAAATCGAAGTAACTAGAGCGTGCTCTCCATATAACTGGCTTGTTATATATTCGAGAGGGTAGACGGTGGTCACAATTTCGATATCTTCTAGACTATCTCTTTTAAAACAACCGGTAGATAAAAATAAGACTAGAACCAAAATAACCCCAAATTTAAACTTTTTCATGATTGTTCTCCTTTCGTGGAACAGGATCGTATCCTGCTTTAAAAAGTGGATTACATTTTAAAACTCTAAGTACTGCTAGATAAGTTCCTTTAATTGAACCATAAGTGGCAATAGCTTCGATAGCATAATTAGAACACGTTGGAATATGGCGACATAAAGAATGCCATGGACCAGGTATCATTTGATAGATCTTTATTATGCCAACTAAAAAATATTTCATATCCACCACGATTACTATTTTACTAAAAAAAGCCTAAAAAAACAATTCATTAGAAGAAAAAATAAAAACTATGTTATACTTATCTATAGAAAGAAGGATTAAAATGGATGCCTTATTTAAAACTTTAGAAATAACACCTCATAATCGTAAACTTTATGAAACGGCTTTTTGTCACTCTTCATATGTGTATGAAAATCATTTAAAAAGTGACTATGAACGTTTGGAATTTTTAGGAGATGCGGTCTTAGACTTAGTGATGGCTGATTACTTATATAATGAATTCTCTATTAAAGAAGGCGATATGACTAAGATGAGAGCTCGTTACGTATGTGAGAATGCTTGTTACCAGTACGCTTCTGACTTACATTTTAGTGATTATATTAAAGTAGGACATGGTGAAGAAGAAACAGGAGGACGTTATAAAAAAGTAATCCTAGCTGACATCTTTGAATCATTCATGGGAGCTATCTACTTAGATTTGGGCTATGATACCGTAAAAAGAGTTCTTTTAAACATTATGGTACCATACATTAATAACCCGAAAGTTACTTTTTTTAGTGATTATAAGAGTGCTTTGCAGGAATGTATTCAAACGGAACAGAGAAGTCTTGTCTACGAACTAATTAAAGAAGAGGGACCCCCTCATAATAAGAGTTTCACTATCGAAGTAAAAGTCGATGATATCGTCTATGGGGTAGGAACTGCTTCATCTAAGAAAGAAGCTGAACAGGAGGCTGCTAAAAATGCCTTGGAAAAATTAGCCCTTTAAAAAACTATTCTAGATGTATAAAATGTTAAACTTTGGAAAAACTATGAGCATAGAATAAATTAGATGCCCATAGTTTTTTTATCGCAAAAAAATAAAAAAATTATTGACATTTAAAAATCACAAAATTAGAATAGAGAACAAAAATTATTTTTTTTAGGAGGGTTTTTGCATGGCAAAGCAAATACGGGGTAAAAAGAATAATAAAAGGGGATTTAAAAAAATATTTACAAATAACATCATGGGAAAGGAATTTTTTGATACCTTAAAACCCAAACTGAAAAAATATAGTGGCGTTTTAGTATCTTTAGTTTGCCTTATGGCAATGCTTTTAGATACATCAATGGATGCTTTAACTGTCCTAACCCAGTCTAAAGTAGCTTTAGCCTACAATAGTAACTATGAACGTGTTGCCGATCCTAATACGATGGATGACTACTTAACAGTCTTTAACTTGGCAAATAATTCACGGGCTGCAGGACGAGTTTGGTCTGATAAAACAGTTTTTGCTAATGGTTATGATAGATCTAGATCATTCAATGGCAATGTATTAACGTTGGATGTTGATACAGATGGGGTTAATGGTACAGTTCAATCTAATACGGACTTTTTACACGTCTTCTCGACGATCGGTTCAAGTCAAGTTGTAGATGAAGTTGCAACTAAACCATTAGATGTCGTTTTGTTACTAGATATTTCTGGATCAATGACTCAATACAATAATATGAATAACGATCCATTACATCAAGTTTTAAATGATGCCAATACACTTATTAACCGTTTGATGAATAAAGATGAAAATTATCCAGTTCATAACAACAATCGTGTTGGTGTCGTTGTATATGGTGCTGGTGCTCAAGAAGTACTTCCAATTGGCCATTACACATCTAAGACTTCAAACGGTACTTATATTAGAATTCAGGGTACATCACGAAAAGGCACTGGTAGTACATATTTTTCAAGTATCGCCTCAAATGTAAGTGAGATTCCTAGTGATAATATTACAAATTATATGCGTGCCGATTCAACATACCTTCAAGGAGCTCTTTATAGAGGCATGAAAATGTTAGCTGATCAAACTGGTACAGAAGAACGTACACCGGTTTTAATCGTTTTAACAGATGGTGCTACAAATATAATTAGTGCAACAAGTACAAGTGCTGGCGGGGCTTCTTCTTATAATTGGTGGGAACCTAGTTTAGGAAACAATGGTGTTTTACCAACTGCTGGTGATGGACTAGATTATTCACCAAATGCAGCAAATCCATTCTATGCGGACTGTAATGGATCTACAGGAAATCCAACAGCTGCTAGCGGAAGATTTGGTCCAGAAAATAAAAATATAGAAATTCAAGCAATTGCTCCTAGAACTGTTTCTAACTTGTTACTAGCAGGATATTATCAAAATAAAATAGAGAAAAACTATAATACGGAGATGCTCGGTTTCTCTATTGGTTTCAATCTTAATGGTGCCGATGGTGATAGTAACCTTGGAGTTTATGCTAATGAACAACTTATGGCAACACTCGATCCTAAAACTTATTTTGGTGAAAGAACGGGTGTTACAGAGTTAGCTCAAGATGAAATAGATGCTTCAAGAACTGCTATTCAAAACTATATTGGCAAGCAAGAACCACAAATGCGTTTCCCAAGAGCAAATAACCAAGAATATATATTTCTTGCTAATGGTCATGCGGAATTTACTTGGAGACATCCGAGTGATTCTGAAAACGATCTAGAATCTTTCGATGATGTTTACTATATCGATAAATATTACGTTGCTAATAACGATGAACTTTCTGGAATATTCGATCAAATCTTCGAACAAATTACAGGAACGACATTTAGCCCGGTGGCTGGAGAAAATGCCTCTGGTGTATCAGATTCCCTTACATATATGGATCCAATTGGTGAATATATGGAATTGAAAGATAAGAGTATTATTCTTACCGATGGTAAAGAGTATGATTTAGGTTTAACTCTTTTCGGTGAAATGCATGGTTTAGTTAAAAGTTCTATTTATGATTTCCAATGGAATGATAAATACATGAAGAATCTAAACGAAGGAGTAGGTGGGCAATTATTTTCTGCTGGATGGTATAAAGGAACACCTGAACTAACAAATGAACCACATGGAAATGATAGTGTTACTTTTGGTGGTATGGATGCAGTACCAAATCAAGGTGGCTATGGCCCAAATGATGTTGCCAAAGCTTGGGCCGATGGTTGGGTATACCGTGTTCCTTGGAGTATTGCTGTTCAATATGTATCAACACTTAGTGCCGATAAATTTGAAAATATAACAGATACCCAAAAGAATACAGTTTATACGATTTATCGTTTTGATAGAAACATAACAAGAGGAATTGATGAGGATACTACCTATCGTAATACACCACGTACTAATCCATGTTATGAAAGAAGCGCCGATGTCACATATCTTCTTAGTGATATTCGTGTTTGGTTAGAGGACACTGGAAACTACCAAGTTACTGGCGATGGAAGTATGATCGATGCAGGATTTGATCAAGCATTATACGTTAACGTTCCGGC